>JACPXK010000007.1 GCA_016196565.1 Candidatus Omnitrophota bacterium
ATCATGGAAATTCCAAAAAGAAGCATGCGATAAGTATCGAAACCGCGTAGAAATTCGGGCAGCAGGCTCAAGATGAAGGCGCCCAAAATCGCGCCAAAAATATTTCCCAAACCGCCCAGGACCACCATGGCGAGCACCATCACCGAAACCACAAAGTCAAAACTGTCCGGCGAAACGGTCCCCTGCTTGCTTCCAAAAACCGCTCCTGCAATCCCGGCAATAAAACCTCCGATGGCAAAAGCCCACAGCTTGGCCCCCATTAAATTGACCCCCATTGAAGAAGCCGCCAATTCATCCTCACGCATCGCTACCCAGGCCCGGCCAAGGGGCGAGAATTCCAATCGCCGCAGGGCTAAGACAACGAGAAAAATAAGAACGAGCAATAAATAATAATAAGGCGCCGAGCGAACGCCGAATTCATAATTTAAAAATCCAATCGCGGGATGGTCAATCCCGGAAAAGCCATTCGGCCCGCCGGTAATTTCATCGAGATTATTGAGGGCAATTCGGACAATCTCACCGAAGCCAAGAGTGACAATGGCCAGATAGTCTCCAGACAAACGAAGCGCGGGAAAAGCAAAAAGCATCCCAAACGCCGCAGTGGCAAATGCGCTTATGATCATTCCTCCCCAAAAAGGAATGTGAAGATGATGATTCACAAGTGCGTAAGTATAAGCACCCATCGCAAAAAGCGCCGCATAACCTAAATTGAGAATTCCGGCAAAACCCACAATCACATTGAGTCCTAGGGCCAAAAGCATAAAAATGCCGGCCGTGACCAAAACATCGATGTGATAAGGATTGCGATCCAGCAGAGGAAAGAGAAAAGCCAAGAAAAAAAATATTTCTGGAAGGACTTTAAAACTGATCGCTTTCTTTTTTTTGGCCGTCATACTTTTTTAGAAACCCGGGCCCCCAACAAACCTGAAGGACGGAAAAGAAGAATTAACACCAAGATTAAAAACGCAAAAACATTTTTCCATTGAGAAGACAGATAACCGGCCCCGAGCCCTTCAAGGACCCCGATTAAGAGTCCGCCAATCATGGCGCCGGGAATATTGCCAATGCCTCCGAGAACGGCCGCCGCAAATGCTTTTAAGCCGGCAAGATATCCGTCGTGAAAATTAATCGTGTTGTAATACATGCCGAACATAACTCCCCCAGCACCCGCCAGGGCTGAGCCGACAAAAAAAGCCGCGGCAATGACATTATCCGTATGAATTCCCATAAGGCTTGCCGCCTGGCGGTCATCCGCTAAAGCGCGCATGGCTTTTCCGGTTGAGGTATAAGTCACAAAAATATGAAGTCCCGCCATCAAAACAGTTGAAACGACTGCGATAAGTATTTGAAGATTGGTCCAAGTGACATTTCCGACGGAATAATTTTTAATCGTGAGCAAAACAGGAAAGCTTTTGTCCGAGGGCCCCGCAATAATCATCACAATATTTTGCAGGAAAAAGGAAACCCCAATGGCGGTAATTAATGGGGCAAGGCGAGGGGCCGTACGTAAAGGGCGGTAAGCAAAACGTTCAATCGCCAGCCCTAAAAAACCGGTAGCGATCATGACGAGAATCAAAATAAGGCCGACTTGAACGGTATCGGAAGCCGTCCCGAGCAAAGCTCCTAGAATCCAATTGGCAAGGAGCGCCAGATAAGCCCCGACCATGAATACTTCCCCATGGGCAAAGTTGATCAGCTGGACAATCCCGTAAACCATGGTGTAACCGAGCGCAATCAAGGCATACACCATGCCGATGGTCAGGCCGTTGATCAACTGCTGGAAGAAAATATCCTGTTCCATCCGTGTTATTCCGCGGGGCCGATATAAACCAATTTTCCACTTTCAAAACGGAAAATTCCAATAAATTGATTTTTATTGTCCCCCTTCTCATCGAACACCACTTCTCCGGTAATTCCTTCGAATTTGGGAACTTCACGCATGGCTTTCAAAACAGCTTCGCGGTCCTTTTTGCCGGCCTTGGCGATGACCGCAATCAATAAATTAGCAGCATCATAGCCATAAGCGGACCATTGTCCCATTTCACCATACTTTGCTTCATAGGCACTGATGAAAGCTTCAGCTCCTGGAACTTTTTTCATGTCCTTGCCCACCATCGTGGCATAAGTTCCTTCCGCAATCGGAGCGCTTGCCAGTTCAACCAAAGTCGGGGTCGCCAAACCATCACCGGCCATAAAAGTTACCGGCATATTCAGAGAGCGCGCCTGGCGCAAGAGAAGTGCGCCTTCCGGATAAATTCCACCGAAGAAAATCAAATCGACCGCAAGCGGCTTGATACGCGTAAGCAGCGGCGTAAAATCTTTATCACCTTGCGTAATCCCTTGATGTCCCAAAACATTCATCCCGATTTTTACGGCTTCTTTTTTAAACTCATCGGCAAGACCTTTACCGTAAGTGGTTTTGTCATCGATAATAAAAATATTTTTCGCCTTCAGCACATTTGCAGCATAACGCGCGCCTTTCGGGCCTTGCACATCGTCCGTGGCAGAAATGCGGAAAAAAGTATCGAATCCTTGTTTGGAAATATCAGGATTGGTGGAGCTTGCGGTAAGCTGGGTAAGGCGCGCCTCGTGATAAATGGCCGAGGCAGGTTTGGTACAGCTGGAATTAAAATGGCCGATCACCACCATCACATCTTCATCAGCAACAAACTTTTTGGCAACATTGACGGCCTGAGCTGGATTATGCTGATCATCCTGCGAGAGAACTTCCAATTTATATCCGGGAATGACTTCCCCTCTCTCATTGGCCTGATCAATGGCCAAGCGCACTCCCTGGCATACACCGGCGCCAAGCTGGGCCTGATCACCCGTCAGCGGGCCCGCACAGCCGATTTTGATGACGGTGTTATTCGCACCCTGGTCCGCACAGCCTGCAAAGAAAAGAATAAAAACTAAAACCGATAAATTTTTAATGGTGAGCCGGTTCATTGAACCTCCTTTTGCCGGGGCGTATTATAAA
>JACPXK010000009.1 GCA_016196565.1 Candidatus Omnitrophota bacterium
CGAGCGAAGCTTTTATCGGCGCCGTGAGAAAAGCGGTGTCTATTTTCCATAATGAGAAAAACTGGGCCCGCCTCGTGAAAAATGCCATGGAAAGCGATTTTTCATGGAAGGCTTCGGCCAAAAAATACGTGCAAATTTATGAAATGGTCGCCCATACGAAAAGCAGAAGTCTCGAAAAATGAACGAACAATTAAAAATCGGAAAATATATTTTGACCTCGCGCCTTATCTTGGGCTCGGGAAAGTATTCCTCCATGGATGCCATGGTGAGGTCTTTCGAGGCTTCGCTCACGCAAATGGTGACGGTGGCGATTGCGCGCGTGGACCTAAACGGGCCGGCCGAAAAAAATGTTATGAATTATATCGACCGTTCAAAATACGTTATTTTGCCCAATACAGCGGGCGCTTACACGGCCGAAGACGCCATTCGTATTGCGCGGCTTGCGCGTGCGGCTGGGATCGGCGATTTGGTGAAGCTGGAAGTGATCGGCGACAAGAAAACTTTGATGCCCGATACCATGGCGCTTCTTGAAGCCACAAAAATTTTGGTCAAAGAAGGTTTTACGGTGATGCCTTATACCAACGATGACCCAGTCATGGCCAAAAAATTGGAGGATGCCGGGGCGGCGTGTGTGATGCCGCTGGCGGCGCCGATTGGTTCCGGACGCGGCATTCAAAACCGGCTCAATCTTCAGTTCATTAAAGAAGCGGTGTCATGCCCTGTGATTGTGGATGCGGGCGTGGGAACGGCCTCCGATGCCGCCGTTTGTATGGAGCTTGGGGCCGACGGAGTTTTAATGAATACTGCGATTGCGGCTGCGGATGATCCTATGCTTATGGCCGAAGCCATGCGCGAAGCAGTCTCAGCCGGCCGCAAGGCATTTTTGGCCGGCAGAATGCCGGTAAAAGATTACGGCTCTGCTTCAAGTCCTCAGGAAGGTCTCGCCCTTAAATCTTAAGCTATGTATAAAATTACCATGTTCCCCGGAGACGGGGTCGGCGTTGAAGTCGCCGAACAAGCCGTCAAAATTATTCAAAAAATCGCCAAACAATTTCATCTTGTTTTTGAAATTGAAAAAGCGCCGCTTGGCGGGGCTTCCATCGATAAGTTCGGGGTTCCCATCACGCCTGAGGCCCTGACCTTGGCTAAAAATGCGGATGCGGTCTTTCTCGGAGCGGTCGGCGGTCCCAAATGGGACAATGTCGAAACCGCCAAACGTCCGGAGAAGGCGCTGCTCGCGCTCCGCAAAACTTTGGAAGTTTTCGCCAATTTGAGGCCGGTTCATATGTTTCCGGCTCTTGTATCAAAATCGCCCCTTAAAGAAGAAATCGTGAGCGGGCTGGATTTTTTAATTTTAAGGGAGCTAATCGGCGGTATTTATTTCGGAAGTCCGCGCGGCATTAAAAATCTCCCCGGTGGCGGCGAAGAAGGAATCAACACCGAGGTTTATACCACGCCGGAGGTTGAGAGAATTGCGCGCAAGGCCTTTGAATTTGCCCGCAAGCGCCGCAAAAAAGTGACGTCCGTGGACAAGGCCAATGTGCTGGAATCCAGCCAACTTTGGCGAAAAGTGGTGATGGCCGTGCATAAAGAATTTCCGGATGTGGAGCTCGATCACCGTTATGTGGATGATTGCGCCATGCAGCTCATACGGAGTCCCAAACAATTTGACGTGATTGTCACCACCAATTTATTCGGCGATATTTTAAGCGATGAATCGGCCATGCTCACGGGCTCCATCGGCATGCTGCCCTCAGCTTCAATCGGAGCTCATCACGGCCTTTATGAGCCGGTGCATGGTTCGGCGCCTGATATTGCCGGAAAGGACCTCGCCAATCCGCTGGCTTCGATTTTATCTGTGGCCATGATGATGGAGTTCAGTTTCGGGCTTCATGAAATGGCCCGCTCGATTGAAAAAGCGGTAGAAAAAGTTTTGCAGGATGGTTACAGGACGCAGGATATTTACCAGGAGGAGACCGAGAAGGTGAGTTGTTCCCGAATGGGAGATTTAGTCGCGGAGAGAATAAAGTGAAAAAAGTAAATGTGGCTGTCGTCGGCGCCAAAGGTGCCGTCGGACAAGAAATCATAAAACTTTTGGAAAAGCGAAAATTTCCGGTGGGAGAATTTCGTCCATTCGGTTCTTCCAGGTCCAAAGGCCAGATCGTTCGATTAAACGGAAAAGATTATTCGAATCAGGAATTGAAAGTCGAGCCCGGAGAATTCAAAGGCATTGATATTGTCCTCTCAAGCCCCGGTGCTTCGGTCAGCAAGCAATTCGTGCCTCATGCCGTCAAAGACGGCGCGCTCGTGATTGATAATACCAGCGCTTTTCGCATGGATCCGGGCGTGCCGCTTGTGGTGCCTGAAATCAATGGCGATGATATTTTTAAAAACAAAGGGGTAATCGCCAATCCCAATTGCTCGGCCATTATTATGCTGATGGCAATTGCTCCGCTTCACAAAGTGAATCGAATCCGCCGTGTTTTATGTTCGACTTATCAAGCTGTCAGCGGCGCTGGGACCAAAGCGATGGAGGAGCTAAAAAAACAGACCTCTGAGGTTTTGGCCGGCAAACCGCCCACGAAAGAAGTGTTTCCGCATCAAATCGCGTTCAATCTTTTTTCGCATAATGCCGCCATCGAAAAAGACGGTTATAACGGCGAAGAGCTTAAAATGATTCAGGAAGCCAAAAAAATTCTGCATGATGATGCGATTAAAATCGTCACGACTTGCATCCGGGTTCCTGTGTTTCGGGCCCATACCGAAGTGCTTTATCTGGAGTTTGAAAAACCGATGAAGCCCGAAGAGGCCCGGGAAATTTTGAGACGGTCTGGCGGAATCGAAATTCAAGACGATCCCGCTTCCAATCATTTTCCCATGCCCATCGAAGCCAGCAATCGCGAAAATGTCCTGGTCGGCCGTATCCGCAAGGATTTGTCGAATGAAAACGGCCTTGCGATGATGGTCTCCGGGGATCAATTGTGGAAGGGCGCCGCTTTGAACGCGGTTCAAATCGCCGAACTCTGGGCGAATGCGAAACATTAAATTAGTTTTAGAATATGACGGTGCTGCGTTTTTTGGATTTCAAAGGCAGCCCGATCACCCGACCGTTCAAGAAGCAATAGAAAAAGCCCTCTCAAAACTTTTTGATTCAAAAATAAAAATCGTCGCGGCCAGCGGCAGAACCGATACCGGAGTTCATGCCGAGGGCCAAGTGATTAATTTTAAGACACGAAGTTCTCTTCCTGTTTCTCAAATTCAAAAGGCGTTGAACGGGCTTCTTCCCAAAACGATTGCGATTAAAGAAATAGCCGAAGTCCCGGCAAATTTTCATGCCCGTTACGGCGTTAAATCCAAAATTTACGAATATAGAATTTGGAATAGTCCCGTGCGTTCGCCGCTTCTTGCCGCTCAGACTTATCAAGTTCATGAAGCTCTCAATTTGACGGCCATGAGGCGCGGCGCCAAACTTTTAACCGGCCGTCACGATTTTAAGGCGTTTTGTTCGTCCAACGGTGTGCCCGGTTCCCAAGAAAAAACAGTGCGTACTATTTTCCGTTTTGAAATTAAACGCCAAGGAAATCTTATCCGGATGATCGTGGAAGCCGACGGTTTTCTCTATCGTATGATGCGCAATATAGCCGGTGCTTTAATTCGCGTCGGGTGGGGCAGAATGAGTCTTGAGGAGTTGCAAAGAATCATCAAAAGCAAAGACCGCCGCCAGGCCGCCGCCATGGCCCCGGCTTCCGGTCTCAGGCTTGTGAATGTAACTTATGGCAGCAAAAGGGGATAAGAGCCAACACAAAAGGGGCCAGGCCCTTTTGGATTAAGCTTTTGACACAACCCTTTCCTTTTGTTATACTTACCGGCTTTCAACTCAGGAAAACAATGAAAACATTTATTCCCACAGAAAAAGATTTTGCCAGGAAAACCTATTTGGTGAACGCAGAGGGAAAAACCCTCGGCCGTATGGCCACCAAAGTTGCCACCCTCCTTATCGGAAAGTCTAAGCCTTGCTTTGCCGTGGATCAACTGTCCGGGGATCAGGTGGTGGTTGTGAATGCCGAAAAGGTGCATGTGACCGGCCAGAAAAGAAAGCAAAAAATTTATAAGCATTATTCCGGTTATCCCGGCGGTTTAAAAACTTATAATTTTGAAGAATTGATGGATGAAAAACCCGAAGAAATCATTATCCGGGCTGTTTCCCGAATGCTTCCCAAAAACAAATTGGGACGGGAAATGCTGAGACGTTTACGGGTTTACGCCGGCAAAGAACACAATCAACAAGCCCAAAAACCGATTCCCTACGAGGTCTAATTCATGTCAGAAACAACGCTCTATGCTACCGGCAGACGTAAAAGGGCTATCGCCCGTGTCTGGCTTTTTCCGGGTCAAAAAGGATTTAGTGTCAACGGTCAGGAACTTTCCGATTATCTAAAACGAGCCAATCTCAAAATGCTTGCCGAACAGCCCCTTAAAACGGCAGGTGTGATCGATCAATTCCGTGTCCGTGCTTCCGTGCACGGCGGCGGCATCGCCGGTCAGGCGGGCGCCATCAGCCTTGGGATTTCCCGTGCCCTTCTCATCCACGATGACAAACTTCGCCGTCCCCTTCGCCAAGGTGGATTCCTCACGCGCGACCCAAGAGAAAAAGAACGTAAGAAACCAGGCCGCAAGGGAGCGCGTAAACGCTTTCAGTATACCAAGCGTTAATGGGCAAGATTTTCACCTCCTTTTTTTTGGCGGGGCTTCTCCTTCTTTCGGCCGGCTGTCAGGGATTTTTCGACGAATACAGTTACTCTCCCGTCGGTTCCAACACTTCATCAAGCTCCTATTAACTCCCGAGGTGATCTCTTGAGTGGTCGTAAAATTTCCCTGACCCTCATTTTTGTCCCGATCCTTATCCTTCTGGCTCTCGTAGGCGGGCTTTGGTTCGCTCTCGCGTCAAAAATAAATCCTGAAGCCATTCAGCGCATGGTCATCAGCAGTCTGGAAGAAAAGACCGAGGGTACGGTCGATTTCGAAGGGTTCCGTTTTTCATATTTTCCTATTCCCAAAGTGGAATTTCAAAAGGTCCAGTTTGAAGGGAGGGATTTCAAAAGGGTGGTTGCCAAGGCGGAAAAAATAAAAATTACTTTCCAGATTCTGCCGCTTCTTTTCCGGAAAATAGATACGTCCAAAGTCGAAGTGCAGGGCGGCGAAATTTCATTTTTGATGCCGGGTTATTTTCTTTCCCGGGCGGATATCAGTAATATCATTCTTAGCGTTCGCTCGGTAGGAGCCAAAACTCCTATGGCGGTGGAATTCAAGGGAGATCTTGCCGGAATGAAAAAAACGATTTCCGGCCGGGCAAACGTGATGCTCGAAAGCCTTGCGGAAATCACCTGGAACCAGACTCAGACAGACGGCTTTATTCAAATTCATGACATTGATTTAAAAACGGCGATTCCCGCCTCCGAAAATTTTTTGTGGAAGGTCGATTCCGGGAATGCGGCCGCGGATTTTCATTTTAAAAAAATAAAAGATAATCCCAAATTGATTTTAGAAAGCAATATCGCCTTGAAAAAATTTGTTTATCAAACCGGAACCGGAGCGAATTTGCTTACTTCTCCGCCCATGGATTTGGCGGCCAGTTCCGAACTGGAATGGAATCCCGAAGAGGAAGGAATCGATCTCAAAATGGCAAGGCTAGAATCCCCGATGGGAAAAATCGAAGGAAGCGGCCGGTTTTTGGGGCGGACAAAGGAATTTCAGGAGGTTCGTTTACGGGCGCCAGCTCTCTTGCTCGAAACGATTCCGCAATACTGGATTTTTTTAAAAGAAGCCATTCCCTTTAATCTTGGATTTTCGGGGCAAAGCAGCCTGGAAATGTCCCTGGAAGGGACGCTGGATCATCTTTCGCTTCATGCCAATATGGATTTCACCAAAGCCCTTTTGACTTACGGGCGTTTTTTTTCCAAAGAGCGGGATATTCCGCTCGGTCTCGGCCTTGATTATTTAATTAAGGACGGAAAACTTTTGTCCGGTGATTTTTCCCTTAAATTTCTTGAGGCCCGCATCAAGGGAACGGTGACGGGTTTTGATTTGAGAACCGGCGGCGGATCGATTAATGTGATTACGAATAAATTTCCTTTGGCCGGATGGCAATCCATGATCCCGCCTTTTGCCGATTATGAGCTTGGCGGCGAAATGAAAATTCTCGCCAATATGACCGGCCATTATCAGAATCTATCTTCCATCGTTCCTGTGTTTAATGTCACTCTTGAAAACGGCAAGATCGCGCGCACCTCTACCGGTCAAGGCATTACGGACCTGAATGTGCTGCTCGATTACGGCCCCGTGGCTTTGGAAATCAAAGAGTTAAAATTCCAGCTGAACGGTTCCGCGCTTCAGGGCGGGCTGATGATTTATAATCCGGCCACTCATCCGGAAGCCAAGGCAAAGCTTGAGTCTTCGCATCTTGAGCCCTCTAAAATGATTTCGGGTTTTGAGGAATTATTCGGAATTTATTTTAAGCCGGATTTTCAAAAAGATTTTGACCGGGCGAAGAAAGCTCTTTTTTATCTTTTCCCCGACGGACACGCCGCCCAGGATTTCTCCGCCTCATTAAGTTATACGGACAAGGATAAAAAATTATCCTTAGAAAAAATGAATTTTGAGGCGTACCGGGGGACTGCGGCGCTTCGGGGATCCATGGAATGGGCAGGGGAAACCCCCGAGTGGCTGCTTGAAACTGAAATCAACCGGCTGAATCTTTCCCGTTTTTTAACACGGCAAAGCCAAAAAGAAACTATTATGGAAGGAAATTTATTTTTGAACGCCAATTTCTACGGCAAAGATTTTCAGAAGGAAAATTGGTATGACTTTGTGGCGGGGGAAGGGTCTTTTTCAGTGACCAATGGAAGTTTCGAATCGCTCGATCTTTTGGCGGGACCGGCATCGCTCGAGCCTTTAAAAGGGCTCGCTTCGCGGACATCCGGCCAAACTAAATTTAACGATTTGCGCGGCCAATTTACATTAAAAGAGGGCAAATTCAGTACGGAAAAAATCATGATGATTTCACGGGATCTCGTGGCGGAAGGTCATGGGGAACTCTATCTTGACGGGCTTGTGAATTACCGGCTGGATATGTATCTTTCTCCTGCCTTGACGGATGAAGTCGTGGCACCTCTTCTCGAAAAATCCGAGGCGGGAGATAATAAACGCTTCGGACCTCTTCCGTTTCTTTTATCGGGCCCCTTGGCCCATCCGGAACTCAAGCCCGATCCGGTTTTGATTCCGCAAGTCCTCGATCAACTCGCCAAACGACGGACGCAAAAAATTTTCCGTCATTTTTTACCGGAGGATCTTTTCTTCGAGCGCCGTAAGAGCTCCTGACGGATTTTCCGCAGGAGGAGTCTTGCCGCTTTTTCTTCGGCTTCCTGACGTGTTCTTCCGGTTGCAAGGGCTTTTCGGGCGGGGGAAATAATCACTTCCGTTTTCATGCCGCCGGCGTGAAATTGGCTGGTGTAGGTGGGAATGACGCGCCACTGTTTTTGGGCCAGCTCCTGAAGCGTGCTTTTGGGGTTGGGGTCCAGGCGGAAAAGGCGTTTGGCGTCCAGATACGGTTTTAAATATTTGAGAATAAAGGCTTCGGTTTTCGCGAACCCTTGATCAAAGTAAATGGCCGCGAAAAGCGATTCGATGGAATCGGTGAGAATTTTAGCGCGTGAGAAGGCAAACTGGCGTTTGAGGCTTTTGCCGAGTTTTAAATGAGGCGTTAGCTTAAGATCGAGGGCCATACGCGAAAGAATTTTTCGCGAAACAATAATGGAGCGGAGCCGGCTTAAAAGTCCTTCATTGGCAAGGGGATAAAGGGCATAAAGTTTGCGGCAAACGACGAAATTGAGAATACAATCCCCCAAAAATTCCATCCGGTCGAAATCTTCGAGAGGGGGGACTGAATTTTCATTGCGGTGAGAAGGATGATACAGTGCGGCTTCAAGCCAGCGTGAATCCCGGAACCGGATACCGAAGAGAGATCGCGAATGACGTGCCGAGGTTTTTTGACGGGACATGATTTGTGACAGGGTAGATTTTTCTTAAAGCCTTGTCAAGCTAGAAAGTGCGTAACATATGAAATTGACAAAGGATAGAGACGGTCTCTATAATACCAAAATTTCCCCGGCTTGGAGCCTTCGCGGGGGTAGGAGAGATTCTTTTTTATGTTAAATGTCGCAGTGATAGGAGCAACCGGTTATACCGGCATGGAGCTTGTCAAAATTTTGATTCGCCATCCCCACGTCCGGATTTCGGCGCTCACCACACGGCAAAAAGAAACCCGGCCCGTTCACGACTTGATCCCATCGCTGCCCAAGGATATTGATCTGGAAATCAAAACCTATTCCTTCCCTGAAGTCAGCAAAAAATCCGATTTGGTATTTTTATGCCTGCCCCATACGGAAGCCATGGAAACCGCGCAAAAATTCCGGAAGGCAGGAAAAATTGTGATCGATTTGTCTGCGGACTTCCGGTTAAGGTCCAAGAAAATTTATGAAACCTGGTACGGTGTTAAACACACCAATCCTATCCTCCTCAAAGAGGCGGTTTACGGCCTCCCGGAGTTTAATCGAAAATTTATTCAAAAAGCCGATTTGATTTCCAATCCCGGCTGTTATCCGACCGGGGCCATTCTCGGCATTGCCCCTCTTCTTGCCCACCGGTTGGTGGCGGAGGATTCCATCATTATTGATTCCAAGTCCGGCGTGAGCGGTGCGGGAAAGAAACCGAATCCTGCCACCCAATTTTGCGAAGTGAATGAAAATTTTTATGCTTACAAAGTCGGCCGCCATCAGCATACACCGGAAATCGAACAGGCGCTTTCGGATGTCAGCGGCTCTGACATTAAAGTGACTTTTACCCCGCATCTTCTTCCGGTTACACGGGGCATTTTATCCACCATTTATTTGAAGAAAAAAAGAAACGTCAAGCGCGAAGCCATTAGCGATGCCTTTAAAGATGCCTATCACGAAGAGCCTTTTGTACGCGTGAAACCGGAAGGTGCCTTTCCCGCTTTAAGGGATGTGCAGCACACCAATTATTGCGACGTGGGTTATTTGATCAAGGATGATTCGGATGAAATTATCGTGATTACGGCCATCGATAACCTTCTCAAAGGGGCTTCGGGCCAGGCGGTTCAAAATATGAATATCCGATGCGGATTCGCAGAAGAGGAAGGGATCAGGTAATGCCAAAGATTTTTTGGGAAAAAAGACGCAAAGGAACGGTGACGACACCGCTTGGTTTTTATGCAAGCGGGATGCGTTCCGGCATCAAAAAAAAGAAAAAATACGATTCTTCGCTGATAGTGTCCAGAGTTCCGGCGATAGCCGCCGCCACTTTTACCGTCAATAAAGTGAAGGCTTGGCCCGTGCTTTACTCCATGAAAGCCATTCGCGCGGCAAAGCATCATGCGATTCTGGCCTCCAGCGGCAATGCCAATTGCATGAACGGTCCCAACGGTAAGCATGCGGTGGAAGAATCGGTGCGTGAACTTGCCAGGCATTTAAATGTCGGAGAGGAAGAAATATTAATCGCTCAAACGGGGCTGATCGGCGTTCCCTTTCCCATTAATCGATTTAAGCGGGCCATTCCGAAACTGGTAAAACGCCTTTCTGAGGACGGCGGAAGAGCCGCCGCGCGGGGAATTATGACCACTGATCTCAGCATCAAAGAAGTAGCGTTTTCATTTTTCCTTGGAGACACGCGTGTGACCATCGGGGCGGTAGGAAAAGGGGCCGGGATGGTTCATCCCAATATGGCGACCATGCTTTGTTTTATCACGACCGATGTGGCGATTTCAAAACCGCTTTTCAAACGCGCCCTTCGTCATGCCGTGGATGATACCTTTAATGTGATTGCCATTGATAACGATCAGAGCACCAATGATATGGTACTCGGTCTTGCCAACGGTGAGGCGGGAAATTCTCCCATTCAAAAAATCGACCGGGATTACCGGTTTTTTCGCGAGGTCCTCGAACAAGTCTGCCGGCATATGGCTTATGAAATGGTCAAAGACGGTGAAGGCGTTACGCATGTCTGCACGCTTTTAGTTTCCGGCGCGAAAAACCCGACCGATGCCGAAAAAGTGGCGCGGCAAATCGGCAATTCCATGTTGTTTAAAACCATGCTTGCCGGGGCCGACCCCAATTGGGGCCGCATTGCGGCAGCCATCGGCGCAAGCGGTGTGAGTTTCAATCCCAATCATTTGAATATCACTTTTGGGGGCGCCAATGTCGTGCATAACGGCCGGCTGCGCGTTCTCAATCTTCCCAAGGCTCGGCGGATTCTTCAGCGTAAGGAATACACCATCGATGTGGTGATCGGGAAAGGAAGAGGCAGGGCCCGGTTCGTGACCTCGGATTTGACCACCAAATACGTCCAGATCAACGGCTCTTACTCATAATTTCACTTTGATGCAAGAACTCGTCGAAAAAGCCAGCATTTTAATCGAGGCGCTTCCTTATATAAAAAATTTCCGGGGAAAAGAAATCCTCATTAAATACGGCGGTTCGGCCATGACCGATCCCGAGGTCCGGAGAAATGTTTTGCTTGATCTTGTGTTCATGAATTATGTGGGTATGAAGCCCATTTTGATTCATGGGGGCGGGATCGCCATTACGGAGAATTTAAAAAAGCGCGGCGTTCAAAGCCAATTTGTGAACGGTCTGCGCGTGACGGACAAAGCCACGATTAATGTGGTGGTGGAAACTTTGGCGGAAATCAATCGAAGCATTGTGAAGGAAATTAACGATCTCGGAGCCAAGGCCATCGGACTTTCCGGCCATGACGCCAAAATCCTGCACGTGGTCAAGCACAACAGCAATGTGGGTTATGTGGGTGATGTGGTAAAAGTTAATATCAAGCCGATCCGTAAAATTACCGACCGGTATGAAATCCCTGTGATTTATCCGGTGGGGATTGATGCCAAAAAAGAAACTTATAATGTGAATGCCGACGATGCCGCCGCCGAAATCGCAGCCGCCATGGGCGTGGAAAAGCTCATGGTGCTTACCAATGTGAAGGGGATTATGACGAATCCCGCAGATGAAAACACGCTTCTTTCTTCGGTGCGGGTGGGCGAGATGCAGGATTTGATCGACAAGAAAATTGTGACAGGCGGCATGATTCCAAAGGTCAATTGTTTCTTAACCGCGCTTCAAGGCGGCGTCAAAAAAGCCCATATCGTGGATGGCCGCATCAAGCATTCTTTACTGCTCGAAATTTTTACCGATAAGGGTATCGGCACGGAAATGATTTTATGAAAACATCGGACATACAAAAATTATACACCGAATACATTCTGCCGACTTACACACAGGTTCCGGTTTGCCTGGTCAAAGGCAAAGGGTCCAAAGTTTGGGATTTGCAGGGAAAAGAATATATCGATTTTTTCCCGGGCTGGGCGGTTTCGGGTTTGGGGCATTGCCATCCGGATGTGGTGCATGCGCTCAAACATCAAATCGGGAAAATTCTTCACATCTCCAATAATTTTTTAAATTTGAAGCAGGCCCAGCTTGCCCAGGAAATTTCCAGGGCGTCTTTTCCTTCACGCCTGTTTTTTTGCAATAGCGGGGCCGAGGCGGCCGAAAGCGCCGTAAAATTTGCGCGCAAGTACGGATCCGAAACCGGGCGTTATGAAATTATTACCATGCGCCAGTCTTTTCATGGAAGAACGCTTGCGGCGCTTACTTTGACCGGCCAGGAAAAAGTTCAAAAAGGTTTTGAGCCTTTGCCCTCCGGCTTCCGTTACGCAGAATTAAACAATCTTTTGTCCGTGGCCGAACAGGTAACGGACAAAACCATCGCCATTTTTCTCGAACCGGTTCAAGGGGAGGGCGGAGTCAATGTCGCCACGCCCGAATTTATGACCGGCCTTCGCCAGATTTGTGATAAAAAAGATTTGCTCCTAATTTTGGATGAAGTTCAAACCGGCATGGGACGTACCGGAAAAATGTTTGCCTATCAGCATTACGGCCTGGAGCCGGATGTGATGATTTTGGCCAAATCCCTCGGCAGCGGGGTTCCGATCGGGGCTTTGGTCGTGAATAAAAAAATAAAAAAGGAAGTTTTTACACCCGGCACGCACGGCTCGACTTATGGCGGGAATCCGCTTGTGGCCAGTGCTTCAATCGCTGTTTTTAAGGCGATACGGAAAGGGAAACTCGTTAGCTATGCCGCGCGTCTCGGTGATTATTTTGGAAAAAGGCTTGAAGCGATGAAATCTAAATATCCGGTGATTCAGGCCGTCCGGGGGCTTGCCATGATGCGGGGACTCGAGCTGAATGTTCCGGGCGCGGCCTTTGCCGATAAAGCGCGCGAAAAAGGGCTTCTCATTAATTGCACCCAGGAAAAAATTCTCAGGCTCATGCCGGCCATCAATATTTCCAAGACCTTGCTGGATGAAGGGCTTGATATTCTGGAGAAAGTTTTTAACGAATTGTTGACGTCAACAAAACGATAACCAATGAAAAAGAAACATTTAATTTCCGTCACTGATTTTGAAGCCAAGGATGTGCGCAAGCTCTTTGAGCTGGCGCACCGGATTAAAAAGGCGCCGGCCTATTTTCAGCAATCCCTTCAGGGGAAAATGTTCGGGCTTATTTTCGAGAAGCCGTCCACCCGCACGTGGATTTCTTTTGAAACCGGCATTTTTTCGCTGGGAGGCGGCACCATTTATCTGGGCAAGGATGAAATCCAGCTTGGGGTTCGTGAAGAGGTCAAAGACGTGGCCCGGGTTTTAAACCGCTATCTTGCCGGCGTGATTTTGCGCACCTTTTCGCATGACACGATTACGGAATTCGAGAAATATTTTGATCAGCCGGTCATTAACGGCTTAAGTGATTTTGAGCATCCATGCCAGGCCCTGGCGGATTTTTTTACGCTGGAAGAAAAATTCGGAGTGAAAGGAAATCCCGTAATTTCCTTTGTGGGGGACGGCAATAATGTTTTGAATTCACTGATTTTATTGACGGCGATACTCGGGAGAAAAATGCGGTATGCGACGCCTCGAAGGCATGAGCCCTCCGCGGAAATTCTCGCCAAAGCCAGGCGCCTCGCCCGGAAAAGCGGGGCGGTGATCGAAGGCTCGCATGATCCCGTAGTCGCGGTGCGCGATGCGGACGTCGTCTACACGGATGTCTGGGTTAGTATGGGAGAAGAAAAACAAAGAAAAAATAAAGTGAAGGAATTCCGGGGCATGCAGGTGAATGAAACGTTGATGAAATGCGCCAAAAAAGGGGCGCTTCTGATGCACTGCCTGCCGGCCCATCGCGGTGAAGAAATCACGGATGAGGTTCTCGAGAGTAAAAATTCCATCATTTTCGATCAGGCGGAAAACCGTCTGCATGTGCAGAAAGCTATTTTGCTTCATTTGTGCGATTCTAAAAAGTAAGGAGTGATTATGAAAAAAGTTGTGCTGGCTTATTCGGGAGGGCTCGATACTTCCTGCGCCGTCAAATGGCTTCAGGATCAATACGGCCTTGAAGTGATTTGTTTTTCTGCGTTTTTGGGGGAAGTCAAAGACAAAAATTTGCTCCGCAAAAAAGCCGCGGCCGGGGGAGCGCGGAAAATCATCATCGAAGACTTGAAAGAGGAGTTTGCCCAAGATTTTATTTTGCCCGCCCTTTGGGCCCATGCGCGTTATGAAGGAAAATATCCTTTGGCCACGGCGCTTGGCAGGCCGCTTATTGCCAAACATTTGGTGAAAACGGCGCAAAAAGAAGGCGCCCAGTACGTGGCCCACGGCTGCACCGGCAAGGGCAATGATCAGGTCCGTATTGAAGTGGGCGTGCGCACGCTTGATCCGTCGCTTGAAATTATCGCGCCGCTCCGGCAATGGGAATTTAAATCCCGCGAGGAAGAAATCGAATACGCTCGGGAAAATAAAATTCCGGTGGACGCAACCAAAGCCAGCCCTTATTCCATCGATAAAAATATTTGGGGCATTGCCATCGAGGCTGGTATTCTGGAAGATCCGTGGGTGGAACCGCCGGCGGACGCTTATGTCATGACCCGCGGTCTTGACCGGGTGCCGAAAAAACCGAAATATATTGTAATCGAATTTGAAAAGGGAGTTCCGGTAAAAATCAACGGCGTGCGCAAATCGCTGGTGGATTTAATCGAATCCCTTAATGAAATTGCCGGCCAGTACGGTGTGGGACGATTTGATCAAATCGAAAACCGTTTGGTCGGAATCAAAAGCCGGGAAATTTACGAAGCCCCGGCCGCTGAAGTGCTGCTCACCAGCCATAGCGAACTCGAAGGCATGGTCATGGACCGCGAGTTTCTTCATTATAAGAAGGTGCTTTCCGAAAAATACGCGGAACTGGTTTATTTCGGGCTTTGGTTTTCGCCGCTCAAGCAAGCCATGGATCAATTCTTCAAATCCAATCAAAACCGGGTCAGCGGAAAAATCCGCATTAAACTCGACCGCGGCCACGCGATTTGCGTGGGCAGACAATCGCCCAATTCCCTTTATTCGGAAAAACTTGCCACGTATTCGGCCAAAGATGCCTTTGACCGGAAGGCCTCGGAAGGATTTATGAAAATTTGGGGATTGCCGTATGAAGGCATGGGTCAAAATCGAAAAGGAGGGCTTCATGGCTAAGACGCTCTGGGGCGGCAGGTTCAAAAGCCAAATGAATTCCACGTTTCAATGTTTCAGCTATTCCCTTTATGTGGATTTTCAGCTTCTGGAAGCCGAGCTGGAAGTCGATAGGGCTTGGGCCAAAATGCTTGGCCGCACGAAACTTATCACAAGACAGGAATCCGTAAAACTGGTCAAGGCCCTTCACGCGGTGGCCAAAAAACTGCGCCTCCAGGATCCTCACGATAAACTGCCCAAAACATTTCTTAATCAATATGAAGATATTCACACTTTGATTGAAGCCGAACTGGAAAAGAAGGCCGGCAATTTGGCCAAGAAAATCCATACGGGAAGGAGTCGCAATGATTTGGTGGTCACTTCCACGCGGCTTTATTTGAAAAAGAAAATAGAAGCCGTGGCTTCAAAGGTGACGGAGCTTGAAAAATCGCTCGTGATTTTAGCCAAACGTTCCGGCGACTCCGTTGTCAGCGGGATGACCCATCTCAAAAAAGCCCAGCCTATACTTTTTGCCCATCATCTCTTGGCTTATGTGGAAATGCTGGAAGAAGACAAGGCGAGAATCCTGGACTCTGCCAAACGGGCGGATGTTCTCCCTCTGGGTTCTGCTGCGCTGGCCGGATCGTCGCTTGGCATTGATCAAAAATTTCTGGCGCGCGAACTTGGATTTTCAAAAATCGCCGCGAACAGCATGGCTGCCACGAGCGACCGGTCCTTTATCGTGGAATTTGTCGGCGCCTTGGCGATTTTATGGATGCATTTGTCACGTATGGCGGAGGATTTTATTTTATGGAATTCGGAAGCCTTCAACTATATTGAATTGGATGACGCCTTCGCTACCGGATCAAGCCTGATGCCGCAGAAAAAAAATCCCGATGTGTTTGAGCTCGTGCGCGGAAGAAGCGGCGTCATCTTCGGACATTTGCAATCCCTTCTGACGATTCAAAAGGGACTCCCGCTTGCCTATAACCGGGATTTGCAGGAAGACAAGCCCGCGCTTTTTGATTCGGCGAATAAAACCCAGCTGGCCTTGGAGGTTTTGGCCCTGGCCATTCGTTCGATTTCTTTAAACCGCAAGGCCATGCAGGCTTCGATTCAGGATGACAATTTATTTGCGACCGACATTTTGGAATATTTGGTGAGAAAAAAGGTGCCCTTTCGCCAAGCTCACGAAACCGTCGGACGCGCGGTAAGATTCGCCCTCGAATCAGGACGGCCTCTTCGGGAAATCGCTCTGGCGGAATGGAAAAGGTTTTCTCCCGCGTTTGACGGAGGAGTTTATGATTTGTTCGATGCCCGCTCTTCCGTCCGGGCAAAAAAGACCATCGGCAGCACCAATCCGGCGATGGCGGCGCAACAGATTAAAAAATGGGAAAAACAACTAAGGACGTCATTCTGACGACATGTAACTATGTCCAAATTTCACGAATTCCGTTACGTTAAAGACGAGCTTTACGCCGAAAATGTCCGCGTCCGCGATATTGTCGAAAAAACCGGCACACCCGTTTATATTTACAGCCACAAAACCCTTGTCGAACATATCAAAAAAATCCAAACCGCTTTCCGGGCGGTAAAGCCTCTTATCTGCTATTCCATGAAGGCCAATTCCAATCTGGCGGTGCTGAGATCCATCGTCAGTCAGGGCGCGGGCCTTGATATTGTCTCAGGCGGCGAGCTTTTTCGCGCCAAAAGGGTAGGCTGCCCTCCGGAAAAAATCGTTTATGCCGGAGTGGGAAAAACCGAAGAGGAAGTGGAAGAAGCCCTTCGCTACGGCATTTTACTTTTTAATGTGGAATCGCATCCGGAGCTCGAACTCATTCAAAAAGCGGCCAAACGCCTTAAAAAAACCGCCCGTGTTTCTCTCAGAATCAATCCGGGTGTGGATCCCCACACGCATGATCATATTGCTACCGGCAAAGCCGAAAGCAAATTCGGCATTGATTTGGAAGCTGCACGCGCTATTTTTTCCCGCCGTTCCCACTATCCCAATGTTTCGATTTGCGGGGTGCATGTTCATATCGGTTCGCAAATTACGATTGGCGAGCCTTTTGTCGAAGCCTTTCATAAAGTGCTCAGCTTTGTCGAAGAACTGGAAAAACAAGGCGTCAAAATCGAAACCCTCAATCTTGGCGGCGGGCTCGGGGTCATTTATAGCGATGAAAATCCCCAAACCGCCGAGGATTTTGCCAAAAAAATCCTTCCGCTCTTTAAAAATAAAAAATATAAAATTGTTTTTGAGCCGGGCCGCTTTGTGGCCGCGAATGCGGGAATTCTCGCGGGCAAAGTCCTTTTCATCAAGCAAACCAAGGTAAAAAACTTTGCCATTTGCGATACCGGCATGGGGGATTTGATCCGCCCCACGCTTTACGGCGCTTATCATGAGGTGTGGCCCTTGAAGCGCAGCGAAAAGGCCGCCAAATGGATGTATGATGTGGTCGGCCCGATTTGCGAAAGCGGAGATTTTCTGGCCAAGGAACGTCATCTTCAAGAACTTCACGCCGGGGATTATTTGGCCTTCATGACCGCCGGGGCTTACGGGTTTGTCATGGCTTCCAATTATAATTCCCGTCCCTTGTGCGCCGAGGTTTTGGTCAAAGGCCGCCAGTTTCAAATTGTCCGCAAACGCCAAAAATTGCAGGATTTGACGGCCGGGGAAAGCATCCCTTCTTTCATTTCCCGTTGATGTGATATTCATCACAGCCGGATTTTTTCCCTTCTGCTATCCTTCTGTGTGAGAAGGGGTTATGGCACCCGGCTTTCTTTTGGGAGAGATTTTATGAAGAAAGAAGAAATCAAAACCATCATCAAGAAACTTCTTCAGGAAATCGAAGAAGAGGATATCGGCATTAGTTTGTTCTCGACTTTTTACCAGAATGAGGAAGAGCTTAGCTTCTTCAAAGAAGCGGACCGTGAGCACGTCCTTAAAATTCTGAAAAAACTTGCGGATGACAGCAAACGGCACAAAACCATTCTCGAACACATTATCCGGAATCTTGAGGACAAAGCCCATGCCAAATAAATCCGAAGGGTGGTCCCCATGAAGACGGAATATTTAAAAACGCTTTGGACATTGCGTTTTGAAAAAATAAAAAAAACCGAAGAACAGGCGGCATGGGGATATCAGGAAATTCTTGACCGCTGTCTTACGGATTTAGGAAAAGGCGACGAGATCATAGCACTGCTCGGCCAGTTAGTCCGGGAAGAACGCGGCCACGAAAAACTTGCCGAAGAGCTCATCAAAATCTGTCATCGCAACCATCCGGAATTAGGGACGCTTTTTACGTGAGGCTTTGTCTTGTCTCGGATGAATCGGGGAATTTGCTGGAGCATTTTGTTAACGCGATTTTGACCCAATACCCGCGTCAATCCTTTGAGGTTGAAACCTTTCCTTTTGTCAAAACCGAAGAAGATCTCGCCAAAACCGTTCTAAAATGCCGTAAAGGCATCATCTTTCATGCCCTTGCTTCGTCCCCCTTGAAAACGAAGATTGCCAGAGAATGCGCGAAGGAAAAAATTCCCTGCCTGGATGTGACCGGTCTGGCGGCCGAATTTCTTGAGAAAGCAGCGAAAGTAAGGCCTTTTGCCAAACCTCAAGCTGTGCATCGTGTGGATAGGGAATATATCAAGCGCATGGACGCGCTTGAATTTGCCATACAGCATGACGATAATCGCCGCATAGAAGAACTCGAAAATGCCGATATTATTGTGGTGGGGATCAGCCGTGTTTCCAAAAGTCCCAACGCCCTTTTTTTGGCTTATCGCGGATTCCGGGTAGCAAATGTTTCCATTGTTCCGGAAAATGGTTTGCCGCAGGAGTTGGAAAAACATTCGAAACCCAATGTCGTGGCCTTGACCATTCAACCTAAAACTTTAAGCGAAATCCGGTCCCGGCGTTTTGCCAAGTGGGAATTTAAAAATTTTCAATATGAAGATTTACAAGCGATTATCCATGAAGTCGTCGAAGCCGAAAAGATTTATAAACGGAAAAAGTGGCCGGTGATCGACACCACAACCCTTGCCGTCGAGGAAACCAGCGCCATGATACTGTCCGCTTTAAAACTCAAACCGAAAGTGCTTGAGTGGCTATGAATCCCGGCCTCAAACAGCTCGGCCTTGAGAATGCCGGACGTGCTTATTGGGACTTGCCGGTTGCGGCGCTTTATGAAGAAGCCGTACGCCGTCATGAAGGCCTTCTCGCCCAGGGCGGTCCTCTGGTCTTATGTACCGTGCCTTATACGGGAAGACTGCCGCAGGATAAATTTTTTGTGCGCGAGCCTTCCAGCGAATCCAAAATCTGCTGGGGCGAGATCAATCGTCCGTTTGATCCTGCCAAGTTCAACGCCTTAAAAAACCGCATGCTGACTTATTTTCAGGGGAAAGATATTTTTATTCAAAATTGTTATGCCGGCGCCGATCCGAGATATCAAATTCCCATCCGGGTCATCACGCAGCGGGCCACGCACGCTTTGTTTGCGCGATCGATGTTTATCCGCGAGCCGGATCCGGCCAAATTAATGCGTCTGGACCCGGAATTCACTATTCTCCACGCGCCCCATTTTCATGCCGACCCTCAAATCGACGGCACGCATTCGGATGCCTTTATCATTTTGCATTTGGGAGAAAAACTGGTGTTAATCGGCGGCACGGCCTATGCGGGTGAAATTAAAAAATCGGTTTTTTCACTCATGAATTATCTGCTTCCCCAGCGCGGCATTATGACCATGCATGCGTCCGCCAATTATGGGAAAGACGAAAATGATCTGGCGATTTTCTTCGGGCTTTCGGGAACCGGAAAGACGACCCTTTCCGCCTCTTCGGACCGCACCCTCATCGGGGATGATGAGCACGGCTGGAGCGACGACGGCGTTTTTAATTTTGAAGGGGGATGTTATGCCAAAGTGATCAAGCTTTCCCGGGAAGGCGAGCCGGAAATTTATGCTACCACACGGCGTTTCGGAACACTGCTTGAAAATGTGGTCATGGATACCCGCACCCGGGAAATCGATTTGAATGATGAATCACTTACGGAAAACACACGCGCCACTTATCCGATTTTTTTTATCCCGAATATGACATTAACAGGGCGCGGCGGTCATCCCAAAAATGTCATCATGCTGACTTGCGATGCTTTCGGAGTTTTCCCTCCCATTGCGCGGCTTACTCCCGATCAGGCGATGTATCATTTTCTGGCCGGTTATACCGCTAAAGTGGCGGGAACGGAAGCCGGCATTAAAGAACCTCAGGCCACGTTCAGCCCGTGTTTTGGGGTGCCGTTCATGCCGCTTTCTCCGAGTATTTACGCGGGTCTTTTGGGAGCCAAGATTGCCAAGCACAAGGTGAATGTTTGGATGATCAATACCGGATGGAACGGTGGCCCTTACGGGGAAGGCCAGCGCATCAAACTCTCGCTTACCCGCGCCATGGTGAAAGCCGTTCTCGACGGCTCACTCAAAAAAATCGAAACAAAACCCGATCCTATTTTCGGCATTGCCGTACCGGTTTCCTGTGCCGGCGTTCCTTCGGAAATTCTTGATCCACGGAAAACCTGGAAAGATCCCGCTGCTTATGATAAAAAAGCGCATGAGCTTGTAAGTATGTTCAAAAATAATTTCGAGAAAAATGCCGCAGACGCTCCGGCGAATATCAAAGCTGCCGGGCCCAAAATTTGAAACAATATGAGGAGATCGCGATGAGAAAATATTTAGGGTTCTTTCTTTTTATTTTAATTTTTTCCGGTTCCGGTTTTGCGGCGATTGATCGTGACGAGGGAATGGCCCCGGCGGACGGATTTTTTCTGCCCGAGGGGGACGGTGTCCGCGGGAAAAAAGCCTTTATGGATTTAAAATGCACCTCCTGTCATTGGGTTCAAAATGAATTGAATCTTTCGGCTCCGGTGGCGGAAAAATCCGGCCCGATTCTCGGCACCAAACAGGCGGCCTATGCCCCCGGCTGGATTGCTAATTCCATCACTTCTCCTTCCCATACCATCGGATTTGACACGGACGGTCAAGCGGATGAAAGCGATCTTTCGCGCATGGGGGATTTTACCGAGACTATGACGGTGCGTCAGATGATTGATCTTGTCGCCTATATCAAATCCCTTGGAGAAGAGAAAAAATAGCAATTTATAGCATTATTGATTTAAAATATTCTTCCTCATTCAATCCATCTCTCCAACATTCTTAATTATTAACTGCTGTTGAAAATTCTCCTCAAATATGCGATCTTTTTCCTCACATTTTTCACCCTTTTGAAAAGCCTATGCAAAACGAAATCCTAACCATTCATGAAGTAAGCGAATATCTGAGAATCCCGGTCTCTACGATTTACTCCCTGGCGCAAAAGAAAAAACTACGGGGGGCAAAGATAGGGAGACAGTGGCGCTTCCTTAGAGAAGAAATCGTGAATTATCTTCGCGGGCAGGAGGGGGCATATGCCTCATAACCCGCCCGTCTTCCGGTATTCAGTTTTTTTACGCTTTACGGCCCTTGTCACCTTGCTCACTTTTTCTGTTCCGCAGGATTTAAGGGCCATGGTCGTGGCGTCTGGTCCCCAACGGGAAACTCAGAGGGAAGTGCCGTTTCTTGTGAATACGGTATCCATTCCCTCCAGCATCGGAAAAATCGAGGAAATATACCAGGCTTCGCCGGAAAGCCCTCGCGTGGTCCTTATTCAGGATGCCCACTCCATTCCGGACGCCCAGAAGAATATTCAAAAATTAATTCATCATTTTCAAAAACAATATGGAATTGGCCTCGTGGCGCTTGAAGGGGCTTCGTCCAAGTTAGACCCGCAGATTTTAAGGAGTTTCCCGGACAAAGAAAAATTAGAAAAAACCTTGGATCAGTATTTCGAAAAGGGGGAACTTACCGGAAGTTCTGCCGCCGCCATTTTTTCTCCCGGAGATGGGAATAAAACGGTTTTCCAAGGCATTGAAGACTGGAAAATGTACGAAGAAGGTCTGGGCCTTTACCTTAAGGCGATGAAAAATCAGCCGGAGATCCTCAAAAGTCTTCACGCGCGCTCAAAGGACCTCGCCGCAAAAAAAGAAAAGATTTATTCCAAAGAGCTTTTAGAAATCGACAAAATGCTTCAATCGTTCGAAGAAAATCATCAGAGTTTGGTCGAGGTCTTGAAACGGTTGTCCCGGATCAAAAGACCGCCCCAAAGCACCGAACTCGAATTGATTTTGGCGGAGGCCGAACGTGAGAACTTGGATTCTAAAGCTGAATTTTTGGAAGTCGGGACAATCGCGAAAAACATGCAAAGGCTTCTGCAAAAGCCATGGCTGCGAAGCCGTCTTGCTGAATTTAACGCCAAATTCCAAGAATTCAAAACCTCGCAGATATCTGCCTCGGCCTTCGCGTTTTATCTGAGAGAACTTTCTGAGTTGTCGGGCGTCCCTTTGCCGGTTTCAGTTCCCTTAGACCGCCTGATCAAAAACCAAAAACGCCTTGCCAATATCGAAGGCTCAAAACTCTTCCGTGATTTTGAAGATTACGCAGAGGAAATAATGGCTTTTCTTATCCGCAATGAAGAACAAGGGGGTATCAAGCAGGAAAGTAGAAAATTGGCCCTCCTGGGGAAGTTGGTCCGCCTTGAATTGACGCGGGCAGAATGGAATGAGGCTCAGCCGTTGGCCCAGAATCCGCAATGGACTGATCATCTGGCCTTTTATCAAAATGCCGAAAAACGCGACGATATCTTTTTAAATCAACTGTCATCCCTCATGCGGGAAAGAAAAACAGAATCCGCGATTCTCATCGCCGGGGGTTTTCATGCAGAAGGATTAATGGCGAGACTTAAAGAGAACAATATTTCTTATCTTCTTCTTACGCCCCAAATCAATTCTATTCCCCAAGAAAATTATTATTTGAATCATATGAAAGGGGACGTCTCATGGAAAAGTTATTTCCGGGTTGAGAATGGGAGGGTCCATGTTTATCAGGCCTTTGTCCGTGCCGTGCGGGACCGGCTCATGGCCGGGCATTCGTCTCTGTTTTTGAAATCCTGGCGCGATCAAATCATTCGCGATCTTGCCCAGGAAGGAGGCCTCGAGCGGGCAGGGGATTACACGGGATTTCTTGATGAAATTTCTAAGGATGGGAATCAAAATCATTCCGTCAAAGACAAACTGCGTAAAATCAATGAATTCATCAAAGGTCTGCGCCATCTCGAAATCCGCGGCGAACTTACCGGCCCGAATGTACTCAAACTCCTTCAGCCTTCTGCCGTACCGGCGGTTGCCATCGCCATTCAATTGGCCTCAGGGAATACCATGCGTTGGCCATTGATTGAAGACCCCGTTGGTTCCGGCCCCGCCGCTCGTTCTGAAGTAAGAAAAATTGAGCCGAGTCCCGTGGTCATGAAATATCTGGCGCCGCCTCCGCAGGACATAAAAAAATCCAAAGCCAGAAAAAAACCGCGCTCCCGGACTGAAAAGGCGACCTTGCCCGCCAAACCTCAGCCGAGACAATGGCTTGTTTTCCCCGTGAATGGAAAGGATAAACTCAATCTTCATGCCAGGAATTTTCAAGAAATGACCAAACCCTTAACGGATAAAGAAAAAATAGAATTTGAGAGGTATCTTGTAAAAGCTGTGGCGCCTGTTGTGCAAGATTTTGAGAAAAGCGGGTTATGGCATCCTTTTCGCGAGAAAGGGCATGATTTTAAAGCTCCCGGAGAAACCTGGACAGGAGAAGAAGGAGTTCTTACCCGCCTTCAATTTTATAATCCTATTATCTCGCGCAAATATTTTATCGACCGGTTGGTCCTGCCGCATATTTTGCGGCATTCTCCCCAAGCCGGCGCTTGGAGCGTTGCTTCCTGGGACGATCCCCGCCAAGGCCGGCCGATTGCCAGAGAAAAAGAACGCATGATTCATTTGATGAGAGATACGGTGGAACATGTCATTTCCAAATATGGTTTGGGAGATATCCATATTCCGGAATTCATCCAGGAGGGTTACGCCAAAGGGCTTTTACCTTATTTTTGGCAGCGTTTGCTGCTGAGGGTGAATCGGCTGGTCAGCCCGGAAGTTATGGAAAATATTGTTTCCGCCATGTTTTTTTCGATCATTTCAATCGTTCTTGCCTTTCTCCGGAGTGTTTTCCACCTTGAAAAAACGGCGGAATTTTTAAGCGACTTTGTGGTTTTACGGATTGGGAAAATTCAAGTCAATATCGCGGACGTCTTATTCGCCGCAATCATTGTCGGAGTGCTTTTTCGTCCTCAGTTCGAAAAATTTGAAAATTGGCTGAAAAATCTCGAAAGAGATTATCATGACCAGATTTTGGGCCGGGTTTTTACCCGGATTACGGCCGGCATTTATCATAAAAATTTAGAAAAGTTTGAAAATGATTTTGCGCGTTTACGCGGCCGTTTTGAGCCTTCGGCCGAACCTTTATTCCGCGAAACACAGCATGTATTGATTGATATCGGCAATGAAAAACAACGGTACTTGCGTTTTGTCCAGTCCGGGAGTTTATTGATAGATTCCGGAATCAAGCTTGACGCCGAGACGGTGATCGTAGCCATGCTTGCGGACGCTTTGGGGCATAATCCCGAACGTTTTGAGGTCCATGTCCGGCGCTGGGAAAGCCGTCAAGAATGGGCGGATAAATTATGGGAAAAAACTTCTGTGGGACGTTCGCGGGGTCCGCGTCCCGAAAATCAATGGGACCGGCTGCTTGCTCTTCTTCCGCTTATCCGTATTCAGCAGCATGATTATTACCGGGACCACTACGCCTGGGAAAATGCCCAGCCCAGCATTGACGCTTCGGAGCAAAGCGGGATAGAAACTTCAACCGGAGAACAGCAGGAGACACTTGCAGAAGAAATTTCAAAAATCAAAAATGAGGAGACCGAGGCCTATCATCGATATCTTGCCGGCAAATTGATCCATCGCATTCAAAAAAGAAGATTAAGTATTCACAAAAGGCGTCAAACCATTCTGGCCTATTTCGGAGTTTCTTTGGCACGGCTCCGGTACTTGGAAGACAATTACACGGCCAACGAAGAGATTAATCCCGAATATGCCGAACGTCTTTTTGATATGGGCGAGACTCATTGGCCGGGCATGCTGCAAAGAATTCATGATTATCAAAATTTGCGAAATAAATTCGGTCTATCGAAAGGCGAGATCGGGGTTCTTTTAGCTCAAATTCGGGAACATCTACAACGAGCGAAAGCGGCCCATGCAAGGGCCGAAGTGCGCATAAGCAAAGAAGCTTTTATTGAAAATCTCAAGCAGCGAACGGCTCAAAAATTTGCGGCAGCTTCCAGCCTTAATCTTGATTATCCAAGCTGGACTGCGCACGCACTTTATCAAGTGTTAAACGGGACAATCCTTGAAATTTATGAATTTTTGACAAAGGACCAAGAACCAGACGGGATTGCGCTTGCCCAATATGGCAGCCTTTCCCGGAACCTTTTTTATGGTGTTACTTCGGACATTGACCTTGTGATTATCGCGCGTGATGAACCCCAGTTGGAATTCGCGAATCATATCAAAAATGAACTAAGCGATATTCTGGCACAAGTCATCCCCCAAAATGGAAAAGAAGACCAATTCGTTAAGCTGGCCACAAGCCGGCCTCTAACTCCCATGGAAACTTTTACCTGGGCCCATTCGCGTTTTCTTGCCGGGGATTCAAAAGTATTTCAAACTTTCCAGCAAACCGTGCACGCGTCGTCAGGCGAAATGGCCTATCAAGCGGCTTTTCTTTTTAATTTTCTCGAACGTCCGATGCGTGAACATAAAACGATGGAAGGCCAAGTGAATATCAAAAGCATGCCGGGCGGGTTGAAGGACCTCGGAATCTTGCATCAGTTTGCGGAATCCCACCGGGGGTATGCGGCGCTCCCTTTTCCCGGGGCCATGAAGGTTTTAGCCGATGAGGGAATTCTTCCTTTTGAAAATGTGAAGGACCTGAACCATTTGTTCGAAATCCTTTCACGCCTAAGGCTTCAAGGCGGGGTTGAAGTAAAACCTGATGAGTTGCGCCCATATCAAGATTTGATCGATCGTGTGGCCGGGGTTGTGTCTTTTGCCGAAGATGAAATAGTAAAAAGAATGCTTGGATTGGATCAAATTCAAAATCCATCTCCTTTTTTGCAGGTTTATTTGACGGGGAAAATGACCGATCCTGACCGGCTTCAAGCCATCTTTTCTGAAAAACTTCGCGAGGCCGGCGGGAAGATCGAAGAAATGAACTGGCTCTATTTGGCCGCTTTTTCTTCCAATCCGGCTACGCCCGCTTCAATTCTCGAGAAAATGATGCCGATCACGAAATTTCGATGGTCTCAAAAAATCACCACGAACATGATTGCCCATCCTCATATTCCTACGGAGGCTTTGCAAACCCTTTCCCATGAAACCGCCATTAATAAAGAATACCGGGCATTGGCCCTCGAAAAGCTACAAAGCCGTCCGGCAAAATCCGAAACGCGGTCGCTGCCGCAAATCAAAAATGATTTGAAACGAATTTTGAAGGAGGTTCAATCGGGGCTTAATCGCCAAGAGGCCTTGCGGGAGGTCGATCAATTGCTGGCTGATTGGCTCAGCCAAGAAAGTATCAGCGGCTTACCGGGATTGAATTACGGATGGGTTTATGACTCGCCGTCAAAAAAATTCCTGCTTGCCGAAGGCGGCCAAGAACTTAAAAGTATCGCGGGGGCTTTGCAATTTCACAGTTTTTTTGACGGTGCGGATTTGGTCATTTTCATTGATTCTCTCCGCTTTGAGCCGAAGGTCACCGGCCGAGCATTAACTCATTGGCTGCTTAAACAATTTGCAGAAATCATTCCCAAGGGGCATAGGGTAAAAATTGCGGGGGCTATTTTGCATACTCCAACCTTGATTGAGCTTGCGGAAGATTTGTCATCCAAAATCGATTTGACCCGGCAGGCCAAACGCCGCGGGGCGTTGAGTCCTTTTGCAAAACTTTTGCTTTCCTCCCTTGATTATTACCGCGAAGCGCGCGGCAGAAGGCTGGCGCTTACGCCAGCCTCAGGTTCGGAAGAGGCGAAACACAATGTTTCTTTGAATATTGGGCTGGCGGCCTTTTATATGCTCAAACCTCAGCTTTTGCCCAATCAGGCATGGGTAGAAAAGAAATCCATGGGACAAATCAGCAGACTACACGGCATTCCGGCGAAAATTTTGGTGGGAAGTGACAATGACAACGACTCCGCATTTTTAATGTTCGAGCTTGCGTTCTTTTCTCAAAACGATCATGCCGTGACTTCCAAAGAACAAATGGAGCAGATCATGTCCGAGGAAGCTGACTTGCTTTTATCCAGGATTCTGCCGTCTTTGAATGAAACCCGCCATGAAGAATTGAAAAAGCTTTTAATTCAAAGCACGGCCCATCGCTTTAACCGTACTTTCTCAAAAGCCCTGTGGACGGGATTGACGAGCGGCGTTCTTTTTGCGCTGGCAGGCCTGGGGAGATCCTTTTTAATTGCGGGTTTAGGTTTCACTGCGGGTTTTATCTTAGGAATCATCACTCAAAGACGAGTGGAAAAAAGTCCTCACGTTCATCCCATTTTTTTGAACATCAATCTAGCGGACAAAGATTTAAATTCAGAATTTAATGCCCGCAGAACTTTGGTGCATGAATGGATTCATTTTCTTTATCATCGAAATTTGCTTAAAACGGACGCCGCTTCGTCGGCGGTTGACCGGCTGCGCTACGCGGAATTGACGGGGGATGTGCATCTGGCTCCTAAGGCATGGCCATGGAATCACGGATTCGCGCTTTGGGAAGGGTTTCAGGCCATGGAAGGGGTGCTGGAAAAAGATGATTTTAAGGAAAGTCCATTATCTCCGGTGCTTGCGGCTGTTCTGGAAAAAGCAGGGCGGGCTCGCATCTCCGATTATTTATTTACGATGGCCTTATCTCCCGAACGATTGCTGCAATATTTAATATGGTCTATGGTTTGGATTCTCACAGGGTTCCGGTTCAAGCTTGAAAATTATCTTCGCTCTTTCCGTCTCGGTGGGATGGCCATTAGTTTGTATAAAAACCATCCGGCCTTGAAAACTTCTGAGGGGACGGTTTCTCCGGCATGGATTTTTTCACGCGAAATCTTGGCAGGCAAAACCGCAGCGGAAGCTTATGCGGCAGTGCGTCCTTTTCTTGCCGGAACACGCTCTGAAATTCGCATCGAAAGATTAAAATCTTTCTTACCGTTTAGAGGCTTCATTGACAGTCTCAAAAAATCCGGGCGATGGGAATTTTATAAAAAGGAACTATTAGATTTTGCCTTTCCTTTGATTGCCGTGAGTGCTGTGTTTATTGCGGGCGCGGCCAAAGAAACTATTTTTCAAGAATTTCCTTTTACGCCGACATGGGGAAAATCGCTTATAGCAATATCCATAGCCGCTTTTTTAATCATGTTCTTTCAGCATTTGGTAAAAGAAAGTAAACATTTTATTCAGGAAAAACATTTTTCTTCCTCTATTTTCCGTCTGTTGACTTATCCCTTAGTGGCAATCAGTCTTCTTTTGTGGGAGGCTAAAGCTCCCTATTCATTGTTTAATCATTCAGGTAGTTCTTGGCTAAGTTTCCTTCCCGATACTCGTGTTTTAGCGGAGATGACACTCGATTTTATTCAACGAATTCCTGTCGTTGGCAAAAGCAGTTTATTTTCGTGGCCTGCGTTAGATGCTGTTTTAAAAGTTTTTCACTTGATTATCAGCATTTCGATTCTTCTGCCAAGCTTGTTTGCTGCCTTCATTTTGCCTCATTTGATGTGGGAAGGATTCCTGGGTTTAGGTTCCGCCGTCGGTTCGCCGAAGATCCGGCGATGGTCAGAAGATTGGAAAGAACACATGCGCTCCTTCCTTCCGTCCCGCTCTGAAACGCGAGGTAATTTGATTTCTGAGGAGCTCCTCGGATCGAAATATCCCATAAGAGTTGTCGCGCGGACATTGTATTCCTTAATTAACGAAGGAAGAGAAGACGAGGGAGCTATTGCAATCCCTGATGCCACTTTACCGGCCCATGATGAATATTTTAAAAGAAATCTTCACGGAAGGATTATGGATGCCAATCTAGAATTTGCCAGCGCTGCGGGGTTGCCTGAAGCTGCAGAATTACAAGCGCTGGTGAAGAAGGGAAAAGTCGCTCTACTGGAATCTGCCGACATTCGTAGCAAAGCAGTTGACTCCCGAGATGAAATTAAAGATATGCTCTGGCATGAACAATTGCATTTGGCTCTTGATGATAATCCCGATATCTCATCAACCGTCATCCAACGCGTTATGACAACATCCCTCAAGCTCATTGCTCGGCCGCGAAAGATTCTTGCGGAATTCTACGAAGAGGAGCATACGCTTGGAGAGGAAACCCTCATCATATTGTTAACGAAGCTTTCCGGTGAGGATAAGGAAAGGAAAGCTATCTCGAAGGCGTTTAGCGAATTACTTTCCGATAACCCTGAAATGTTTGATCGGTTAATGCAAATAAGAAAAGAGTTGGAACCTTCCGAAGAACTTATAGAAGCGGCGATTCAAGCTGCAAATAATATTTCGGAAAGAAAGAAGACTTATTATGACGAGATCAGAGTTTTTTTTCGTGACAATTCGAAGATCCGCTCGGAGACGCGAGGTAATTTGATTTCTGAGGAGCTCCTCGGATCGAAATATCCCATAAGAGTTGTCTCGCCGACCTTGTGTTCCTTAATTAGTGAAGCCGAAGAGGGAAGACTCGCAGTCGCAATCCCTGACGCCGCATCACCGGCTTACCGTGATTTGGAAAGAAATATTCAGTGGGCGGTGGCAAATGCCAATCTCGAATTTGCCAGCGCTATGGGATGGCCTGAAGCCGCAGAATTACAAGCTATGGTGAAAAAAGGAAAAGTCACCCTATTAGAATCTGCTGACATTCGCAGCAAAGTAAACGACTCCCCAGATAAAATTAAATCTGCGATATGGCATGAGCAATTACATTTAGCCCTCGACGATCATCCTGATATTGCAGCCGCTGTTATCCAACGCGTTATGAGCTCATCCATGGAATTGATCGTTGAGGCGCGAAAGATTTTAGAAGCATTCTATGGAGACCGCGCGGGAGAGGAAACTCTCATCGTATTGTTAACAGAGGTTTTCAGCGCGGATCAGGAGATTCATGAAAAAGGAATCTTGAAAAAATTTCGCGAATTACTTTCCGATAACCCTGAAATGTTTGACCGGTTAATGCAAATAAGAAAAGAAGTGGAACCTTCCCAACAACTTATAGAGACAGTGATTCAGGCCGCGAATAGTGTTTCGGAAGAAAAGAGTACTTATCGGGATCAGATGAAAGCTTTTTCACGCTCGGAGAACCCAGAGATGGGATATCGGGAAAAATTTGAAGAAATGGGATTAAGTTCACAAGAAATCGAAGAATTGGAAAAATACACCAAGGAATTTTTAGACAATCCAGAACATAGAATGTTTATTCGAAGAAACCAAAAGGAATTGCTCGATTCTTTAGCGGATGAAGATCTTCTCAGTTATGCGCTGCTTCCTTTGCCTGCGCCTCATAAAGAAGCGGCTAATTTTCGATTCTGGAAGAAACAGGTTTTCTTTCCTTTTGTGGAGGCAAGCCGCGATTATTTGAACCGAATGAATCCGGAAATTCTTATTAAAATTTTCAGCCGTAAAATTTTTATTCCCGAGCGCGAATTTGCGCTTTGGGATTTTCTGACAGGAGTATTGCCGCAATCAAATCGATTGACGCCAGAAGAGCGCCAAATGCTTGCCTCATTGGATTCTGACGATTCTCTTGTCGAGCAGGGTGTTACCCTCACCGCTTTAAAGGATTTCAGCTCAGGGCGCGGGCTTGACCCTGGTGAAATGGTGTGGCGATTGACGCTTTCCAAGGATGGCCGGTCCATTCCTATTTTCCTTAAAGGTGTGGGCAAGGGGATCAAAGCCGAAATGCAAACTCAGCAAACCAACATCCAGGCCCATGAAACTTTCTTTTTTGAAATCGCTAAACTTCTTGGGCTGAACTCTATCGAATCTTATCATTATTCCGAAGACAGAGATCAAAGTATGTTTGGGTTTGTGCTGATGGAAGACGCTCGCGCCCAAAATATGAAGGATATTTTCATTGAAGAAGAAAAAAGGCCGCAGCTGAATGCTGATCTTATATCGCAAAAGGAAGCGCGTGCGCTTATACCTCAACTAGCCAGGTATGCCGCCGTTTCAGATTTCCTACACGGAACGGACAGAAAAATTTATCAACTTGAGCGAAGCCAATTTCCCGCCAATTACATGGTGGATTTAGAGCGTTTTAAAAAGGGAGAGCCTTCGGTTATTTCTATAGATCATCAATTTCTTTTCAATGCCACCAATGATTTTGTGGCCAGTGATCTGGAACGTTCCGCCGATGCCGAAATGGGAATTTTGATTGCCCTCGACGATTTTTTCGAATCCGGAGAAGGCCGTGAGCGTTTATTCGAGGAATATCGAAGGGTTTATTTGGACGAGTGGCATGAAATTCGGATTCATCGTGAGGCCATTGAAGCAAAGGTGATTCAGACTTTCGGTGAGGATTCGCACGAGCATAAAATTATTTTAAGTGAATTAGCGGGCGATCCGGAAGAACATTTTGATCAGCAAAAGGCCGCCCTTTTAAAACTTGTCGAAAAACCTCTTCGTTTTTACGATAGCTTTGGATTTAGAAGGTGGAATCTCCGCAGCAATATAGCCTCAGCCGAACTTCTCTTCTCCATGATGAGAGGTGTTTCATTCATTCACAAATGGGGAAGGTATTTATTTTACCTTGTGGGCATACTTGTCACTTTAAATCTTGCGCTTCAGGGTTGGGGATTGCCCGCGGCAAATTTAAATTTTCTTCTTATCCCTCTTGGTTTTTTAGGTGCTTATCTTTTCAGTTTATCCGTTTACCTTGCGCTCTATCACTATGATCGCGCTGATGGTAAAGTCGCGATTGAAGGTGGCTACCGCAAGGACGTTAAAAGATATCTCCAGTTGCGCTCTGAAATTTTGGGTTATTGGAAGAATTCTTTGCAAGACGAAAGCCCTCGAACGGTTAAAGAATATCAATTCAATAAGCCGCGCCTTACTGCGCTACGTGAAAAATTCAAATATTGGCTGGATCAAATAGCCCGTCCTTATCCTGCCTTAACTTCCGATTTGCATGACAGGGTCATGGATGTGGCTTATGAAAGGGCCATGAGAACCTTTGAAGACCTTGTGCTGGCGGCTAAAAAAATACTGCAAAAAGAAAGAAAGAACCGCGTAGAAATAAAACGCCAGTTAAAACATCTCGTCGTTGGTGATGATATTGAACTGCAAAAAACAATTCATAATTTTCTTCAAGATTATCAAAAATTCCGCGAGCGTGTTCCCTTTGCGCCCATCCGCTCCGAAGCTCGTCAAGAGCCGAAAACGGTGGCGGTGGACGGAGCAAGCATTCATGATGATGAACTAAGACAGTCTCCAACCGATGGGCAGGTCATTATTAAACGCGTTATTAGCCCTGCTGAGATGGCCGTTCGCTTGGAAGGAATGGAAGTGTTGATGAAAGAATTAATGGCCCACGATGGTGTGGCGCTTAGTGAATTCATCCGGCAGGCTTATCCGCAGTTATCCCATCCCGGAAATTTTCAGGATTGGGAAGACCGTGTTCAAAATGCCGCCATCTATTTTTTTCTGAAGCATGAACGGATTCAGAGAAAGTATGACCCTGCAAGAGATAGCCCCGAGAATTATTTATCGATGGTCATTCGGTCAAGAGGAATTCGTTTCGGACGCAAAAAAGGTAAGGTACCGGCGTTAGAATCAGACGTTGAAATAGACCAGTTCTCTTTCCAAGACAGCCAAATTTCTAGAGACAAAGACCCGGCGGAGAGCGCAGAAATCAGTGATAGCGCCCAATTAGCAAAAGGCTTTTTGCTTCCCCGGTTAGAGGAGGACGAAAGGGCCTTGTTTGTGGCTCGCGCGGAGGGCAAACCATTAAAAGAAATCGCTCGTGAAGCAAATCTTCCACTCGACCAAGTAAGCAGGACCTTAACCGCGGCAAAAGTTAAAATGCAGATTATGTCTGAGGCCTTGGATCAAAAAATTCCTCCGGACAAAATGGCGCTCCACCGGCTCGAAAGTCTTATCCGAAGAATGCACGAACCCCATCGCGCAATTGCCACGGACCTTTTAGGCGGCATGACAACGCGGGAAATTAAAGAGCGTTATCAGTTGGACGAGGCCGGGTTCCTTAAGAATATCCGTAATATCCATCACACCATTTACATCATTTTTGGTCCTGAGACCGCCAAGATTTTAATCAAAGAATTATGGCGTGAAATGACGGAAGAACGGCCCTCTGAAAAGATTGTGAAAGCGACCCATCATCGCAAAGAAAAATTTATGCCGGTTGACCAGCAATTCTACGAATGGCTTTTGGAAGCCAGAAGCAATTTGCCCTCGGCCGGAATGGTGATTGTTTTTGATAAAATCATGCAGGGAAAATTGCCGGCGGAGATTGCCAAAGAGCACAAATTGGCAGGGCATAGTTTTAATAAGCAGTATGCGTATCCTATCGAGAAGCATCTTGGCGAAGCTTCCGAGAAACGCGGCCTTCTCCGCCGGACCTTGATGGACACCCTTAAAGCCGTTTCTGCCAACAACCGCTTGGCTTCAGCAGCCGGAGCAGACGGATTGGCCCGTTCCGAAACCCGTTCTTCGGTCAACCCTGCAGCAAAACTTGCTTATTATTTGGGCATTCTCGAATCAGACGCGGATTTAACAGCTCTTTTAAAAGCGGCAAGCCGCGTGCAACTTCTCATAGATGACATTTCTTTGCAAGATCGGTTGCCTTTTCTTGAAAGATTATGGAATTTATACCTGCAACGACCAAAGCTTAAAACCGCGCTCATTCAATCTCTTGTTATGTTCGGTTTCGGAAACGGAAAAATTAAAAATGAAGCCTTAAGGCTTCTTCAAAATCGAGCAGAAGGAAATGATGATTTGCTTATCGCTGCTCTCAGTGGGCTTATTCGGGGTATTAACGAAGGCTGGATTCAAAAGCTTCCAGATGCTTTTTATTCTGCTATGGTTCCTTTGATTTCTAAGGATCAACACGAAATTATTGGGGGCATTGCTTCTAACATTTTTATCACGGCTTGGGAAAAAAAGTGGCTTTCTGCCGAACAAATACGAAAAATGCCTGGACTTGTAGAGAAAATTCGCACCTTATCAAAAACTCACCCAGGTTTTTTTGCAGCAGAAATCGATAAAGCATTCCTTAAAGCTTTAGGACTTCCCGAGGTAACCGCCTCTTCTTTCGAACTCCAGCAGGCCAATTTATATAGTGATGCAAATCTTGCAGCTATTTTAAAAGAGATCAATTCTCCTCATACCATGACGTCCCAAGAATTGCTCGAGAGTTTATTCGAAAACAAAAGCATGGTGTTACTAGGGCATTACAGTTCTTATATTGCTAGCAGTTTGATCAAAGATATTCGCGAACTCCATCAAAAGGGCATTCTTACTCATTTTGCGCTTCCCTTAGAACCTCAATTTGAGTCCGAATTTTCCAGATGGAAGCGTGAAGGAACGATTACTGCTGACACACGGCTAATGTTGAGTGCTTACCTTGTGGGAGCTGTTGATCCGGAAAAATTAGAAGCTCGCAAACCTGGATTTGCAGTTCAATTAGATGCTGCGATTCAGGACTTTCACGAGATTATTTCCCGGCTTCCTGATACCCTTGAAATATTTTTGTATGGCAATTCGGATATAGGGGGCGATGATGAAAAAATTGCCGAGCAAACAATTAATCTCGCTAAGCGATTAGAGAATAATGCTGCGCGAATTTTGGTTTTTAGTCACAGAATACGTGCAGGAAAAATAGATTTAGTGCAACCCTCAGGACGGGACATTCTCTTAACGCTTGGCGCGTCTTTAAACCGTTATTTATCTAAAGAAAAGGCTGTTCGCATCGCTTATGTTTTAGAAGAAGACGAGGATGCTTGGGAATCCGCCAGAGAACATAATTTGGCGCGGCTAATGGCCCTTTATCCTCTTCGTTCCTTTGCTTTAATGCTAAAAGGAAGTCGTTTAGCCGATCGCCCGTTTAGCTGGGATTATGAACAAACGACAATCTCAGAGCTTTTTGACGCTTTGATTTTCAGGCGAGAAAACGATAATGATGGAAATCGGAATTTTACTCGACCCCCTCGAGTTGTCGAGCCTTTAGATTCACCCGATTTGTCTCTTGCCGGAGCCCGTTCTGAGATGCGCACGGCGCCATTATTGGAAACAGACGCTCGCTTGCGGTTGGAATTGGAAAGAATAAAAGAAGAGCCCTTATCCGATCTTACAGATATTGCGTTTTTCCGTGTCACTAAAGGGTTTGGTCCCTACACGCCAGAACAGGCAGAAATCCTTTTCGATGCCGTATGGCAGCGATTTGGCCCGCAGGAATTAACTTTTCCGCCGGAATTGAAAAAAATATTGCTGGAACATTGTGAACATTTGAATCTTTCAAATTTTGCTACCGGCTGGATTGGAGTCAAAGGAATCAACGCTTTGAAGGAAGCGGGAGTTCTTTCGCGGGAACACGAGCGATTTCTTTGGAAGGTTTTTCACCGCGCAAGATCTAAAAGCAGTAATCGAGAAGATTATCTTGTGTCGGATGAAAATGTTCAGGAGTTGATGACGCATTCTCCTTACCCAAAAATGATTTTGGATCTAGGGAGTGGACCGAAAGGCATGGCGTTGGCGAAATTGAAGGACCGTTATCAAGATAAGGTTATCGCCCATGGGATTGACCTCGAAGGGAGTCAAAAGGCCCACCCCGATATTTTTCTTGTTCAAGGAGATATTACGGAATTGCCTTATGCGGATAATTCATTCGATTTGATTTATGAATCAGAAGTTTTGCATTATTTTGCCGAAGGCGGAAAATTGGGAAAAGTTTTGGTTGAAGCGCTGCGCGTTTTAAAACCCGGCGGAAAATTTATTTTTAAAAGTACCGATTTTTTTACTCGAGGCAAAATCGTCGATGCGCTTGAGGCTGCCGGCTTGCCTTATGGAATAAGCCAATATGCCCCCTATGTCATTACTAAAGGTTCAGCGGTAGCTCGGTCCGAAACTCGGAATCTAGATATGGATATTGCGGCGATGAGTGATAATACCGTAATTCCTAAGGAAGCCATGATTTTTTCGGATCCGGACACTGGCTATCACATTGTCGATATGAATCTTTGGGACTTTGATCCGGAAAGTGATGAGTCTAGGGAAATTCTGGAAGGTTTGAGCGAGCAATTGGCCGAAATCTATCGGACCCGTTTTGAAAAAAATTCTTTTGGCCTTCGAAGCTACCTTGTATGGGAACAAATGATTGGGGCTAAAAAGAATGAATTGCTGGTGTTGATGAATCGCGAAGGAAAGATTGAAGGATTCCTTCTGGCCGATGCATTACGAAACCCGGTGCTATTGGATAGAATAGCCAGTCGTGAGAATGGAATAAAGAGCAAGGGAACGTGGCTTCTTCACACTTTCTTTAAGAAAATGCAGCGCCAAGGCCAGCTTGAAATCGAATGGTATTCTTCGTCTGATGCCACCTATGGCTTTTATAACCGGGTTTTAGTCAGGCCTGAGTTTTCCGCATTGATCGATGATTTTGAACCTCTTCATTATCCGGACGATGAACATTTTAACATTCGCTTGAAACCTCTTCGCTCCGAGACGCGGGCGGTAAGTATTCCCATTTCGAAAAAACAAATCGAGGGGATTCTTAACGCACGGATCCCGGAAGAAAAGGTGAGCCGGCTGACGGATTTTATTCATCAATCTCCGGCAATGCTTAACGCACTTTGGGACACACCTTTAGCAAGCTCACCAATGGGCCGGGGGCCTCTTTACCAAATCCAAAAAGAAGGCGTGCCTGTTCTGATCATTAGTTTGTTTTCCGGTTTCATTGTGGATTTCAGCACCAATGTTCTTGGAGACAAATTCGATTTGGATCTTCTCCGAGGCGATGAGCCGATTTCCCAAGAACAATTTTTCAAATTGAAATTTATAAGTTCTAAAAAAACAGTTGCCGATTTGTTCCGGGAAAAAGGCCTGGGCAAGTTCGTGGAAGAAGGTTTGCCTTTAGAAACAGACATGGATTTCTTTTATGATTCGAAATCCGGAACCATACAAGGCGTTAGTACCATTCACGAAGATCCTATGGCGCAGATTGTGATTGACACTACAGAGACAGGGGATTGGAAGTTCAGCGGCTTCGGGGCGGGAATTGCAAACATAAGGTCAGAGTCGATTTATCAAGGTGCAAAATGGAACGGTTTGATTCCGCTTTTTGGCATGCATACGCATCCCGATGAAAATTTTCATCCCGGCTATACGGATATGGAATTCATGGTGCGTGAGCCGGAAATTCCCCAAATGATTGTTACCCCTTCGGGCAAAGCAAGAATGTGGGCGGTGTGGGATCAAAAAGGTTTGAAGTCATTGATCAATCATCGGCTTTGGCGTAGTCCGGTATGGGAGCCGGAACAAGTTCAAAAAATGGCCAAACAATATCTTTATTGGGTCCCGGTCAGAGACGAACGGCCGGGCCTTGCTTTCGATGCATTGCGTCATCATCAATTCCATGATGCCCTCAGAAAAATGGATCCCATAGACGTTAAGTTATCGCGGATCCAGAAAATTCTTTCCTCATCCTCTGTTTTAGATGTTTTAAAAAGAGAGTATCAGGACCTTAGGACCAAAATATATCGGTTCTATGGAAAGCCCACTCCGGAGAATTGGCATCAATTAAATCAGGCGCTATCTCAAAAAGCGGAAATCATCCGGCAATTTGAGACAGCCGCGGCGCAAATCGAAACGCTCCTTGGCCAGGGTGCGATTGAAGAAGACGATGAAACAACGCTGCGAGAGGGCGTCGCCTTAATAAAAGAGAACCTGCTTTCCTTGTTTGAAATTCTTGAAAACCATAGCCGGGCCATACAAGATTCAGTATTGCAAAATTCCTTGCGGACTCATGAACGTTTGAAAATCGCGGCCCGTTCCTTTAGTCATAGTCAAGTTGGCGATATTACGGTATTTGCGTTTGGTCTCAAATGGACAACCATTAAACACATTCTTCCTCAATTGAAAGATGATGATCTGTCCGCGGCCCTTGATAATCTTAATGCCAAAATCAAAAACTTTTACTCTGGTCCCACCCTGAAAAATCTGGATGAAATGGATGAACTGCTGGTTCAAAAGGCGAAAATAAGCAGTCGCTTTGAGGCCGTTGTGGCACAGATCGACGCATTGCTTCAACCGGCTTCAGTTAATGGTGACAATGAAAAGGAAGTTCGTGCTTCCATTGAAGTTCTGAGAAAAAATCTCATATATCTGTTTGAAACGCTTGAAAACCGTGTCCGTTTTGCCCGCGCCGTGCCGGTACAAAATCCGTTTGATTTGCGCGATGTCGTTTATCGATCAGCCCTGACCCGTGATTGGAGAGGAGGAAGCGAAGAATTATTAGAAAGAGTGGCGCTTCATTTGCCGGAAGAGGTGATAGGGATTCGGGGCGATGAGCTTTCTTTAATCAACGGGTTTAATAACATTATCAGGAATGGGCTAGCGGCTGTTTCTTCGACAGCAGGAGATGAAGGAAAAATCGAGGTGACCCTTTCAAGCGATCAAAATCAAGCGGTACTCACCATTTCAGATCAGGGACCGGGAGTGTTGCCCGAGCTTTTGGCGGCAGGCGCGGATGGAAAGAAAAAACTTTTTGAATTGGGTGCATCTTCTAAAGGAAAGGAGCGCGGAATAGGGCTTGCCGAAGCATGGCATGCCGTTGGCGATCATGGTGGGACAATCGAAGTAAATTCTGAATTAGGCAAGGGAACCACCTTCACCATCCGGCTTCCGCTCCACGCCCCTCGGTCCGAAACCCGGAATAATCCATGGCCGAGGGACCAAATCCGAATTACCAAAGACAAATCGGCTCGAACGGCTTGGGACAAGCGGTTGAGATGGCTTGACAGTCAATTCCGCCGGTATGCCTCGTTTGAAGACATACGGGATAAAATGAGAGAACAATTTATCGATATATTTCATCGGGCCGGAGTTTTTAATAAACAATTTTTTTCCGGCCTTGAAACGATTCCCCCTATTTTCTTTAATGCCGAAGAACTTAAGGGTTTATTGCAATTTATGGCGGCAATGAATAAAGAAGAGAAAGAGATACTTGCTATTCTGAAAAGAATGGAAAAGAAAGGGGAAAGAGTTTATTTAGATCAAGGGGTCCACGACGCGCGGGTTCGTCAGTTTTCATTTAGTCCTCGTATTGTTTCAGCCTATTGGGTTCATGAGAACAATTTGACGCTTGAAGAAAAAGTTGCCATGACCATGGAATTATTTGGAAATACTCCTCGGCGGTTAGATTGGCTCATAGGAATCGCCAAGCTTTCAAAAACGAAAAGAAGGATTGTGATCAATCGTGTTAAAGATCTTAAAAAAAGGTATGAACGGGCTGTCCAATGGCATCTCCGTCATACATTCCCGCCTTATACGACTGCTTTGGCTCTTTATCACGGCAGTAATAAAAATATTTTTGATGGCAGAAAGTGGCTTGTCAAAGATCCGGTTTATATGACTTTTAATTCGGGTCTTGCGAGGTCTTATGTCGACGAAGATTTTCTTTGGCCTGGCGAAAAAGGGGCCAAGGAGGGGCAAATTCTTCAAGCGCGAATTCCTTTGAGTGCCGTTATCGGGTTTCGAAAACTTCATGACCGGACCAATGAAATTGTTGTCAAAGAAGGCATTTATCCTATTCTTGAAAATAGGGTTGTTCCCCGTTCTGAAACACGTTCCGTGGAGGATTTGCCCGGGCCAATCCAAAAGATACAACAGCAGCTGGACCAGTATTTGCGTGATGATAAGTTTGATTGGAGTCATCAAAGTGTCGAGTTGAAAAAGTTTAAGAAGCATGAAGCGGATTATGGTGGTTTTATTCTGAATCCAGGGACCTCTGATTCTCAAGGGTATGCGGTACCTCCTCTATACGCGCTGCTTGTGAGGCTGGCGGTGTTACCTGAAAATATCGTTAATAGCCAAGCGTCCGCACTTATCGGATTCCAACTTGGGGCCGATGGCCGGCCGGATAGGAATCAACCGCCTATCGGCTGGCTATTGATTTATCAACATAACGGCAACACCTTTATGCTTGCTCGAGATAAGGATGGAAAGCTTATTCAGGAAGCCATTCATGGTTCGCGCAGGAAAACTAGAAAAATCCTAACGGAGCAAGAAGTCTGGATTAGGTTCAGTGAAGCGCTTCTCTATCCTAAGTCAAAAGAAAAACTGTCAAACCTTGCCTTGTTTCTTCTTCTTAATCATGCAAATTCCCGGCGTGAAAAAGAAATTGTGGCAGATGGTCAAACACGATCGAAAGGCGGGTTTTACAATTTTGGGCCATTACGTTTTCAAATCCCGGAAATGCACCGGATTTTAAAAGGAGGAACAGCTTTAAGTGTATTTTTTGATGAATCCCGCAATGCTAACTGGGTCCTTATTATTCCCTCCGACGAAATTGCCGCCGTGAGACAGAAAGCAGAAAGATTAGCGGACATTCCATGGATAATTTTTCATCGAAACCTCCTTTTGCCGCCGGGTCAGGCAGAGCTTTTCGACAAGATGGGACAAACGGACGTTTTAAATTCATCCAATCCAGAAGCCGAAGGCTCACGCCCCGCCTTGTCACTGATGGACTCAGGGAAATTCCGGTTTTTCTTAACTCGATTGGAAAAGCCCTGGAAGGCATTGCCTCTAGAACAAAAGAAAACATTTGTGGTTGCTTTAGGAGATCGAGTCGGTATGGCTGTGCGCCCTGAAACAGAGCTTGTACTCATACGCCGCAAAGGAGAGGTGCCCTCTGCTGAAGGCGGTGAAAATAATCAAATTTTTGTTCTCCATAAGGATACTCCTATTTTGCATGTTTCGATTCAAGAAATTACAAAAAAAGAAGATGTTTTGCGGAACTATCCTAGAGAAACAACGCTTCTTGAAGCCCTGAGTCAAAATCAAGAAAATGGTTTTAATCTGCCTCCGGATTGGATTGAAAAAATCGGTGAGGCTTCGTTATTCAGCGCCAGTTTGTCGAGGGATGATCCCGGAATGGTGGAAATTAAAATTGATGGAAAACAAAAACCCTTTTTAATACTAAAAACGTTTCATGACGCAAGCAACCATGGAGAGTCTGCTGCTCATTTTGCCATTCCCGCGCTCGCGCATCTTTTAAGCCGGATAGAAGGCGATCCATTTTTATTGCGTTCCAGCCCTTTGCGGGAAGCCCTTTCGGAGCCGAGATGGAACAGCGTCCGGCTGTATTACAGCGTCATTTTCTGGAAAGATCCGGCCCGGACCCCTTGGGTAGTACGCAATGACGAAATAAAAAGTTTTACGGAGGCCATTGATCAAAACTTAGTGGCCAGGATTATTGACACAGAATCCTTGGCCCCTGGCTCTCGTTCCGAAACGCGGCAGCCCAATCAAACAAAACGGGCAGTGGAAGAAAAAGGAAGGTACGCAGAGGTTTTTGAGCTGTTCAGGCGGACGTCTCGAAATGCGGGAAATATGGATGAGCTTGTCCAAGACCTGCAGGAGCCGCTGCAAAAGTTAATAAGAGCCGCGGCCTATAATCCCGACTTTAGAATGCTGGCCAGAACTTTAGAAGTTCTGGTCCGTGACATCACAAAAGTTGGCGGTAAGCGAAAAGTCCATTTGGCTTTTCCTAGTCCCCAGGCGATTCAGTGGCTGGACAAGTTCAAAGAGCTTATCAGTGAATACGATTATGAGCCTTTTACCCCTCTCAAAGGAATTTATGTTGATCTTCAAAATAGTTTGGGGGTCCGTGCGAGAGGCAAATCAAAAAATGGCCAGCGATCCGGCACAAAGGGGGAAAATAAAAATTCTAATAGAGTTTTAAAAAATAAAACAAATGCCGGGGACCCGTGGGAGGATTTATCCGAGCTTTATGCCGAGTTGGAAATTTTTTATGATTATAAAGCCGGTAAAGACGGAAAATACCGCAAATTCACGAAAGAAAGATTTAAAAAGTTTAATCATCTGATGAAGCATTGGCCTTTGGCCGTTGAAATGATTGAAATCGAAGAAGGATTAAGTGTGGCTGATTTCGCGCAAGCTATTCTTGGCTGGGCTTTGCGTTATCAGAAAGAAGTATTGCGGCGGTATAGGAGAGGGGCCTATCCTGAAGTCGTGGTAAATCTTTTAAAACTGTTCCAGGAATATCATTCTGAGAATAAAGATTTCATCGCTGCCCTTGAACTGAAATCGGTCAAGAAGTCCGATCTCTCAGGCCGGTCAGAACTGAGAAGTGAAAATATTCAAGAAGCTCAAAGACAACGAGAGCTATTTCGAAATTATGTGATCAGCAGTTATGTCCGCATACGGAATCTTGAGGGGGGGGCCGAAGAGCCGCCATATCCGGAAGAATTCGAAGCGCTGCTTCATTTGATTGACAGCTACGGAGAAGAATTTTTGGAATGGAATCCGTTTTATGATCAAAATACAGACGACCCCATGAATGCGCCTTCTCTTTCCTGGCTTTTAAGGGTGATGGAGAAACCGATGGATTTGCCGGATTCATTTTATCTCTTTCCATATTTGGCGGTGGATAGTTTAAAAAGACAAAGGCAAACATCTTCTTGGTTGAAAGCCGAGCCGATTATCCGGCAGCACATACGGTTTGGGATACTGGATGATTTAGCGGTTTATGCTGAAGCATGGATAAAAACCCACGAAAGCGGAGAGAAATTTTTTGAAATCGAACATAGGGCAAAACAATGGCTGCAGAGTTTTTATAAATACCTTTATGAAAAGCATCTTCCTTTGACCTCCCTTCAGCTAATTTACAAGACTTACTGGAAGGCCAGTGAAGAATTTAATAAAACCGATCTCATTAATATTTGGAACGATTTGTACAGCGAAGAAATCAAGGCGATTACGGGATGTAAAATTCTCATGCATCCTGATTCGAAAAAGGCAGATCATGTTGTGATTTCAGTCTCGCAAGATTCTAATTTGAATTCCGAATTTGGCGATTTTACTACCAAACCCATTCCTCTTTTTTCCCGCACAAAGAGCGAAGAAGATTTTGCCGATTTTCTTAATGATTTTATCGAAGATGCGATTTTGGGAGCCAGCGAAGCCACCTGGCATGCCGAGTTTCAAAACTTAAAAGTAATTCATGATTTCCGTTTGGCCGTGTCATGGCTTTCCACCATTCTCCTGATTGCTTCACCGGCCTTGTTCTTTTTGCCCGTTGTGGGGCTCATTCAAAAAATAATTTTGGTGTTGGTCGAAATTGTCCTGGTCCTTATCACGGTCGGTTTTTGGCTTACTCGAAGCTGGGCGCGAAAAAGAGTGATCCTAAGAGTTCGAGAATTCATTCATGAAATCAATCGTAGAAATCCGGCCCGCTCCGAAACGCGGCAGAAAAGAAAGGACGTCAAAAATATTTCCGAAGTTTTGAAATATACCCAGAATTTTGTGGGCAAAGAAGGGAAAATTATTTTTGTCGAGCACCGTCCCGCAGTCCGCGAAAATGGAGTCGAGGCGCTCAAAAATTTGGGTTTTAACAATGTGCTCGGGATTCAACATATCAATCAATTGAGATCAGCCTCTGCGTCAAAAGCTAAAGACCCAATCAAGGTGGTAGTTGTTATCGGAAGCCATTATCAAAGGGATCCAAGAACCTATCATATTCTATTGGATTTGCCTTTTGATAGTTCGTCCTTAAATGCGGGAAAAATAGCTGAAATTTTTAAAGAACGCTTAGCCCGGTGGCATGCAGGCCAAGCGGACTATTACAATTTGGAGATAAAAATCCTTAAAGCTTTATTTGCCTCTGGGACCCTCGATAGCAAATCTCTTTACGAGACAGTGCTTAACTGGAGTGATAGAGTGCGGAGCCGGGCAAGAATTCTTGAACGGATTGGCCTGGTTGAAATTATAAAAGACCGTAAAGAAAAATCCCTTCGTATCGAAGGAGAGCGGCCTCATGATAAAAAGGGCACTTTTTATTCTAATCAATATGCCTTAACCGACGATGGCAGACAATTTGTTTCTGATTTTCAAGACGACCTTCCCGCCATGCAGCAAAAATTGCAGAATTTACGCCGGGAAGCCGGAATAAAAAACCGTGTGACCAATAATCCCCCTTCGCTTACGCGAAGAAGGCGCATCGCGGTTTTAAAGTTGTTGGATGGTAGCAGCCCAAGCGAATTTATGATCGCAGAAATCGCGGCTCAAATGATCAAGGACGGGCATTTGAAAAAAGCGGCTAATGCTATTCCGATTCTTCGTCAGGATTTGATTGACATGAAAAAAGCTGACTTTATCGAAAGAAGACAGGAAGGGGGAGTATCTTTCTATCACATCCTGACGCGGGGACATCGAGTGGTTTATAAGATACGTGATTTGGAGGAGATTGAAGCCGGCAAAGTATTTCAAAAAATGTTGACCGAAGACATTACAACCCGTAAAAATGCTCTAAAGGCTTTATCCAAATACTTCCAAGGTCGTGACGAGGGGCCCCGCCGTTCTGAATTGCGAAAGTTTCAGCTGGCTCCGGTTTTGAGGCCCAAGGCCGATACGTTATGGGCCGCGGGGATTATTGACGGCACTTTGTCGGGTGGCGTAGAAATTCCGTTGTCTGATAGGCAAAAGGCTTCCCAGATCGTAGCGGAAACGAACGTCAGAACATTCGCTGAAATTCTCAAAGTTATTGGGGCGCATCAAGCGCAACAGGAAGTATTTCGCCGGGAACAGGAAAGGCTGCTTGAAAAAGTCGAGGCGCTATTTCCTGATTTGAGATTTTCGTTCGGGGTTATTTTTCCGCCAGAAATGAATTCTGTGGAAATAAACGATTTGCGCCGGGTTTTTGAGCGGATTCGCGCCGAAGATGTGGCGGTCCAGAAACGTTTGAAATGGCTGCATGAACTTCGAATGGAGGGACTGCATTTGCGGCAAATTGATTTCGCCAATCCCGGGCCGGCGGAAGAGTCTATGGCAGTCGCTGTCATGGAAAATCAAGAAGGGTTAGCGCTGGAAAACCGTTTTATGCCTTTTACCTCTGAGGGTACCGGGCAAATAAACAATTATTTTGTCCGCCGTCACACCCGTTTTCTGCATTTACTCAGCACCGGCCTTGCCTCAGCCCTTCTTAAACAATACCCTCAACTCCGGGGAAATCCGGAGGCACTGCTGGGTAAACTTCTGGAGATTTTTGGTTCCGAAGAATATCAGTTTATTCTTAATCTTAAAGGGCAGGGGGTTGATGTTAACCCGATGGCTGTCAGTTTTTGGGAATACGCTGCCGCCCGCGCCGAGGTCCGCAAAGCCGCTTAAACCAAAAGGGGCCAGGCCCCTCGGTGCCAGGCTTCTTTGGGTTTTAATGTAACGTTATCGATTGAAAATGGGGATGGCGGTCCGAGGCGGGATCATCACCCAGGACAAGAACTTGCGAGGGGCTGCAACCGGCTTTTTGGCAGGCAAGGCGGAAAATGGCCGGATGAGGTTTGTCATGACCGGCTTCTTCGGACGTGATCACAAAATCAATCCATTTTTCGAGCCGTAATTTTTTGATTTTGGAAAATTGAAGCGCCGAAGTTAAATTTGTCACAATCACAATCCGTTTTTTCTCCCTTCTCATTCTTTTCAAAAAAGGAAGAACCCAGCCCTTCAATTTCATTTTTTTGAAATAAGCTCGCCAGTAATTTTTTTCAAGCCTGAGCGATAATCCGGTTTTAGTTTTGCTGAATTTTTTCTCAAGCAAAGTTTGAAAATAAAGCAAGCGGGAATGCGAGGCGGCCCGGCCTTTTAATCTTCGATTAATCGTTTCCCGCGCTTTTTGATAAAGGCCGTAAAATGCCCGGTAGGAAATTTTTTCTACGGATTTTCTGTAAAATCGGTAAGACGCTTTAAGTCCCGCCAAATGACAAGGCGCATAGGCATAAAGCGTATTGTCGAGATCCAGAAAAATCGTCGTCATTCTGAGGCCAAAGGCTGAAGAATCTCGTTTGAGATCCTTCGCTGCGCTCAGGATGACGGAATTAGCGCTTTTCATTTTTTCCATAGCTCGGGGTACTTGGTGCAAACGGCGTCGATTTTGAATTTGGCGATTTGTTTTTTAAAGCCGGCGATTTTTTCTTTCGGATCATGCTGGAGCTCCGGAGAAACCAGGCAAAGTTTAAAATGCTTTTTGAGCGCCGTGTAACTTTTTATGGTAAGCGGCATCTTCGTAAAGCAATCCACCCAAACCCAGCGTACTTTTTCTTTTAAGGCGAGGCATTGTTCCAGCGGTTCGAATTCCGAGAACCGGACCGCGATATTGCGCTCGCCTTGCCGGACGAGACGCATCATGGCTGGAAAGGAAAGATCCAGAAAGAAATAGCGCTTGACCCGGTATTTTTTAAGAAGTTTGATTACCGCCTCTTCAAGGCCTTCGATTTTGACATTGAGAATAATCAGAGCATGATGGTATTTGCGGAGTAAACTTTCGAAGCTCTCTCCGCTTTTGAAAGGATCGTGTTGAAGGATGATTTTATTTCCTTCCGAACGTAAGTCTAATTCGATCCCCATAGACGGAGGAACGGTCGCCAGATCCCGAAGTGTATTAATGCGATGACGAATGAAGAGCATGATTTAAGCCTGGCACCGAGGGGCCTGGCCCCTTTTGGTTTTGAAGATGTAGCTCACAGTTCGTTTCATAAGTTTCATGCGGGTTTTGAAACTTCCGCCACCCTTAGCTTCGCCGTAAAGGCGGTTTTTGAAAAAAACGGGAATCGGGACAATTTCATAGCCCAGCTTTTTGGCCCGATAAAGAACATACAAATCCAAGGAAAAATCATAAGGCGCGTCTTGCATTTTCTCATAAAGGGAGCGGCCAAAAAGTTTGGGCTGGGCATTGATTTCCGAAAGTCCGGTGCCCAGTACAAGACTGGCCAAGGTCTGCATTCCAAGAGAAAATATTTTTTCCATTAATTTGCGATTACGGCGATGCCCTTTCACTAAAATATTCGGCCGGATGAGGGATTTTTCCAGATAAATTTCATAGGCCCTCAAAACGTCTCCGGGGTCCGTTTGCAAATCCGCGTGTGTCCAGGCCAAGACTTGTCCTTCGGCCGCTTTCAGGCCGGACAAAATGCCGAACCCATACCCAATATTCTTGGTGACCGTGACTTTGCGGGCAAAATGATAATGACCCCGCGCAATTTCACCGTCGATCACACGGCCGGTTTCATCCTGCGATCCATTATCGACCAAAATAAGCTCCATCTGATCCTTGCCGCCGAGGACTTGGGCAAAGCTGTCCAACACTCTCGGGACATTTTTGGCCTCGTTATAACAGGGGACGACGATTGAAAGTTCCATTAAAATCTCAATTCCCAAGGGTGCCTAGCACTGAGGAGCCAGGTACCTTATAGGGGTGAAAATCCGCTTGGCGGAAAAATCTTTCCCAGTATTCGTAACATTTTAAATCATCCGGCGTTCCGAGCGAGGCAAATTTTGTGACTTCGAAAACATAGACCCGGAGTTTGCTTTGAATCAAATAATTCATGCATTGATCAATATAGAATTCATGATTCACACGGTCATTTTTACGAATCATAGCCTCGGCGTTTTCAATGAAATAACGGGCCCTGCGGAACCAAAAGGCACCGATCACGGCGTGATGTTCAAACGGATCGCCCGCAAGCGGCACTTTTACGGACACTTTAAGCGCGCGGCCGTCAGCATCCGTTTGAACCCAGCCGTACATTTCCGGTTTTCTTCGAAGGGCGGGATGATGGCGGTAAGTAAAAATTAAGGCATCGATTCCGGATTTTTCATCGGTCAGTCGTTTGAATTCCGAAGGGTCTAAAATCATGGCATGATCGCAGGCGCCGATTAACAGAGGCTCTTCCGGATCAAGATGTTTTTTGGCCGCCAGCGCTGTCTCGGCTTGCCCGCGCGTTATTTGTTGAAGATAGATGAAGTCTATGTCATTGCGAGGAGTGCCCGAAGGGGACGACGAAGCAATCTCGGAACGTAGTTCCGCTTCTTTTTTTTCGTTCTTGATTTCTTCGCGTGTGACAAAAAGATAGCGGCTTGCGCGGGGAAGGCACTGGGTAGATTTTGCCACCAGCGTAGTCCCTTCAAAAGGAATCCAGGGTTTGGGAAGGCCGTAACCTTCTTCCGCAAATCTTTTTCCGCGGCCGGCCATTAAAATTAAGGCCGTCATAGAGGGTAAAAAGGGGACAGGTCTTAAGACCTGTCCCCTTTTTACAGCGGGCGAAGAGGAATCAGTGGCGACACTTAAATGCCGGAAATAATCCGACCAGTAACGGTATTCTTCTAAATCCTCCGGCGTGCCCCATTGCAGCATGTAGGGAATTTCATAAATAAATATTTTGAGACCGTCTTCCTTCATAAGCTGGAAAATCTGGCTGACATAAAATTCTCCGTTGATTTTCCATTCCGGCCTTTTTTCGATGGCTTCGAAATATTTTTTTACATATGACCCTTTTTTGAAATAATAAGTCCCCGAACTTGTCCAATCCTTTTGTTTTGTGTCATGCCAGGAAAATTTCTCGCGTATTTCTTTCATCCACAGGCCGTCGGCGTCTAGCGTGGCATATTTGTTGGGCCCTAAAAGATGAGGATGAAATCCCCGGTAGCAAACAACAGCGCCGTCACAATCATTGTCGCGTATGGTTTTTTTGAAATGCTCATAATTCCAAACCCAGGAGAAATCGCAATAATTGACGATGACGGGCTCTTCATCTTTAAAGGAACCAAACATCTTTCGAACCACGCCGATAGGTCCTTCTTTTTGATAAGGCATGGGAATCAATTTGTGACGCGGGGCAATGCGGTTTAAAAGAGTGAGAATCGCCGGATTTTTTTTGAGTTGGTCTTGATTGGCACCGAAAACAAATTCATCTTCCGGAGAAAAATTCTTGGCAATGTGCTCTACCACCGGCAGGCCGTCGACCATAATCAACGGTTTGGGAGTGTCGTATCCGGCTGCCATGAAACGTTTTCCCATACCCGCCATGGGAATAAGCACTTTCATTTTTTCTTCCCCCATAATTTCTGGCGGTATTTTTCATCTTCCATATGAAGAAGAAAATCCACATCCTCAGCGCTTAACCAGGAAGGGGACCAGCCCTTTTGACGGATAAGTTCCAAAACCTCCCGGGCGAGCTGGGTGATTTCTTCAATCGAAAGGATTTGTTTGTCCGATAATTTTTCGCGCTCAAGATTCAGATAAACGGCATGATCGGGCGTCAAATATTTTCCGGCCGGAGGATTGGGCAAATCGCCCGGAGGGATTTTGCCGAAAAATTTTTCCAGACGCCGGACGGTTTCATTATGAAGCTTCATGCATTCGTCCCGGGACTCGGCCGAAACAAAAAGCCCGTGATTTTGAAGGAATACAATCAGCTTTTCTTTATTCAAATGGGAATTTTTTTCAAGCGTGACCTTTACCTTTTCATAAATGCCCCGGCCCGGCGACGCGTAAGCTACCCATAAATGATGGCTTTCAGGGAAAATCGTGCGAAAAACATCCAGTCCTTCCTTGGCCGAGACCAAGGCCGCGACATAAACGGGGTGGGTATGAATGCCGTAGGTTCCAAAAAGGGTATGAAGCCCGGTTTCCATCGATACCTTACGCTGTTTGGAATCTAAAACGCTGCCGGTTTTTAAATCGATAATGCCAAAGCCTTCGGTTGGGGTGACATCTTCCAAAAAATAACCGGAGGCCTTGATGGCCATTTTGCCTTCGAATTTGACCGAGCAATTTCCGCCGCCGCCTTGCACAAAGCGGGGATGGTCCGCCGCATAAGTGGAAAGCGTGACAAGATCCTGAATCTGTTTTTTCAAGATTTCAGACTCATTTGATGATTGTAAAGGACAAGGAAGACAAGCTGGGTAATGCCGTGATGATTTTTGATCCAGCCGCGCGTATTGATAAAAAGTTCATCCAGATTAAACCCGAGCTGAAAGGCGGTATTCATCACTTCCCGCGCGCGGATGGTTCCTGAGACTTCGAGTTGCTGAGCGTCAATATCGGTATAACTCTCGACGCGAAGGGTCGGAATTTTCCCAAGCAGCATCACAAGATCTTCCAGATTGACGCTGTTATCCATCGTGTAAAGAACTTTAAGTGGAGGACGTGAAGGCGACGGATGTTTTAAGTCCAATGCGTTTGAAGCTTCATAACGGATGATCAAATCAGCAAATTTTCTTTGAGGTTCAATATGTTTGAAACGGTCTTCTTCTCGCTCGGAAATCTGGCGCAGCACGTCATCGGTTTTATGGCCCCGTTTGTAAACGTCCCGCTGCAATTTCCAGTAGCGTTTGAGTGTTTCCTCCGTATCCATAAAAATTTTGATGGGAAGGAGGCTGCGCATTTTTTTGAGGTAAAAGGGATGAAGCCCCACGAAAAAAATAAATTTGTTGGATTCCACCGTTTCCGGATCCGTAAATTTTCCGCTTTTATGGTCGTAATGGCCCAGTTCAATGGTGTCGCCGTCTTTTAAGGCAATGGCCATGTCCAGGCTCTGATGAAGCCGGTTGGCGGTGGGGTCCAGATGCGTATAAATCTGCCAATTTTCATTGCCTCTTTCCCATTTATGAAAATCATCGCCGAAAATCGGGATCGACCGGGATTTTCCTGCCAAATTCCTCAAGACAGCCAGCAGCGTATGTTTGCCGGAAGCGCTGTCTCCTCCGATTCCGACAAGAAGCGGAGCTTCAGCGATTTTGAGTTCTTCATTTTTACGAATGCCAAGGACAAACATCCAGAAAGCTATAAATCCCACGGAAGAAAGCATCACGGAAAGGGCGAGATCTTTGACCGGGAGCGTGCTTTTAAAAGGAAAAGAAAACTCCCTTTCGAAAAAGAAAAGAAAATAGACGAGATAGACGGCGTTATAAAGGATAAAAGGCGCCCGCGAATATTCCTTATTGCTGATATAAAAATAAATCAGAAAAGGAAGCGACCACATAAACCATCCAGGCATGGGCGGCACCAAAACAACCAGGGCGGCAAAGACGATCCCGAGGAACATCAAAAGAATTTCCCGGTTGAGTTTCCGGTACGAAGCAAATTTAATAAAAAGGAGGACGACCACAATGGGACAGACCATCAAATTAAGGGAAGACGAAAGCGGGATGACGAAATCAAACAGTCTTTTTTGTTCCGGCGAATTAAATACCATTTGACGGAAGGCCTCGGATGAAAAATAAGGGAGTAGTAGAAGGCCGTAAGCCGCAAAAAATCCAGCCAGATAAGTAAGAAGCCTAAGCGCGCCGATTTTTTTCCGGAAAACATAAACCAAAATGAAAGGAAGCGCGATAAAAATATGCGTTTTGGACGCCGCAGCGACAGCCATAAGTAAAAATCCTGCCCAATACCTTGATTGAATTAAAAAGACAACGGCCGCAAAAAATAAGGCAGTGGGGACAATGTCCAGCTGGCCGTGAATGTAATTGATGAAGAAAAGGATGGGCGAGCCCCAATAAATAAGAAGCGTTCTTTTCTGCCGGGTTGGGAAAAGCCGTAAAAGCAAAGAAAAAAGCAGTAGATCCGCCAAAAGCAGCGGGATTCTCATGATCATTAAGTGAAGATTGGATACCGCATGCCAATCCGGGCTTAAAAGGGACCCGGCGACGATACGGGGTAATGCCATAACCCAAAGCATGACCGTGGGATAGGGAAACATCTTTAACATGTCCAATGAGTAAAAATATTCCCACGGATTTTTGAAACCGGAGACGGCAAAGTAATTAATAAAAGGAATAAAAAGACGGGTCAAATAATCGGACCCGCAAAAAAATGAGGCCGCAATCTTCAAGATCAAGATGATGAAGAAGAAAGGCGATGTCCAAACCGGGTCTTTTGAGGCTTCCATGTGTTTTTGTGGCATAAATTTAGGTGTATCATTTTTCGGCTTTTCTGCCTTCTTCCTTGATGTAAGTCCTTCATTTGTTTGACCCCTAGAGAAAATATGCTACAATGCCGGTGCTTTTTAAAAAAATGAGGTGACAGAATGTTTAAAGGCAAATTGCTCGTGATCGGATGCGGTTCCGTGTCTCAATGCGCCATTCCGCTCATTCTCGATTTGATCGAAATGCCGGCTCGTAACATAACCATCATGGATTATGCGGACAATCGCAGACGCGTAAAAAGTGCGCTGGATCGCGGCGTCAAATACGTGATGGAAAAAGTGACCCAGGAAAATTACAAAAAACTCCTCGCCCAATATGTGGGAGCGGGAGACATGATCATTGACCTGGCTTGGAATATAGGCTGTGTGGATATTCTCCAGTGGTGTCACGACAATGAAATTCTTTATGCCAATACCTCGGTGGAAGAATGGGACCCTTACCGGGACAGCCAGAGGAATGACCCCACCAAATACACCCTTTATACCCGTCATATGGAGCTTCGCCGCATGCTGGACCGCTGGGGCGGCAATCGAGGAACCTCAGCCGTAGTGGATCACGGCGCCAATCCCGGACTGGTTTCCCATTTCACCAAACATGCCTTAATTCAAATTGCCGAAAAAATTCTCAAAGAAAAACCCAAAGATTCCCGCCGTAAAGCTCTCGAAAAAGCCCTGGCGGATAAAAATTTTGCCAAACTTTCACAGGCGACAGGCGTTAAAACCATTCATATCAGTGAACGCGACACGCAAATCACCGACAAACCCAAGCGCGTCAACGAATTCGTCAACACATGGAGCATTGAAGGTTTTTTTGAAGAAGGCGTGGCTCCTGCGGAACTGGGATGGGGAACGCATGAAAAATACATTCCTAAAAATGCCTTCTTCCATAAAGTGGGCCCGCAAAATCAAATTTGTCTTAGCACCATCGGAGTCAAAACCTGGGTACGTTCCTGGGTGCCCTGCGGAGAAATCACCGGCATGGTGATTCGCCACGGTGAGGCTTTTAGTATTTCCGACCGCTTGACGGTTTGGGAAAAGGGAAAGGCGGTTTATCGTCCGACAGTTCATTATGCTTATTGCCCGAGCGATGTCGCGATTAACTCCCTTCATGAACTCGAAATGCGCCAGTATCATCTTCAGGAAAAACAGCGCATCATGAATGATGAAATTATTGACGGACGTGACGAACTCGGCGTTTTGCTTATGGGGCATGATTTTAAATCCTGGTGGTGCGGAAGCCTTCTGGATATTCACGAAGCACGAAGGCTTGTTCCCGGCCAGCAAGCCACAACGCTTCAAGTGGCGATTTCCGTGGTTGCCGCCGCCAAGTGGATGATGGCAAATCCGAAACGGGGATTTCTTCTCCCCGACGATCTTGATCATGAAGAAATCCTTTCGGTTTCTATTCCTTACATCAAACCGTTTGTTTCGGAAGCGGTGGACTGGACGCCCCTCAAAAACCTAAACACCAAATTCACCAAATACGATATTCCGCGGCCGAAGGATGAGGATGTTTGGCAATTCGTCACCTTTCTCGTGGACCCCACTCAATATGAACATAAGACAAAAAAACAATCTTCCCGCCGTAAACGGCAAACCGCAAAAGTCTAAGGCCGACGCCGCCGGCGTCGAGAATCTCATCCGCGCGATGATTAAAAAACATCGCACGCCTTTTATGCTCATCCGTAAAAGCATTTTGAAACGCCAGTACCAGCGTTTCCGCAAATGCCTCCCAGAAGTTACTCCTTATTACGCGATCAAGGCCAATCCTTATCCGGCCATTATCAAAGAATTCATCCGCATGGGAACAGGATTCGATGTGGCCAGCGGCACGGAAATGAAACAGGTGCTGAAACTCGGCGCCACGCCAGGAAAAATTATTTTCGCCAATACTATCAAATCCGATGAGGACATTATTCTTGCGCGCAAGCGCCGCGTGCGCCTTATGACCTTTGATAATGAACCGGAGCTTTATAAAATTTCCGAGCATTATCCGCGCGCGCATGTGCTGCTACGCATCAAAGTGGAAAACAAAGGAAGTATTGTCGAGCTTTCACTTAAGTTTGGGGCCGATCCGGATCAGGCCTTTTATTTATTAAGGAAGGCGCATTCGCTCGGCCTGGTACCGCTGGGCGTGAGTTTTCATGTGGGGTCGCAATCCGCGAATGTGGAAAATTATCTGCAGGCGCTTGAAATTACTTCCTCGATTTTCAAGGAATGCAAAGAAAATGGAATTCCTTTGAAGGTTGTGGATATCGGCGGGGGATTTCCCATTCAGCATTTTGACAATGAAATTGGCATTAACTTCGAACGCATGGCCTCGCAAATCCGTAAACAAATGCATGGCCTCTTTGATAAAAATGTCCGCTTTATCGCCGAACCCGGTAGATTTTTGGTAGGACCGGCCGGCATTCTGGTGACGCAAGTGATTGGGCGTACTTTTCGCAATAATAAAAATTATTATTATTTGAATGACGGCGTTTACGCCGATTTTTCCGGCATGGTTTTTGATCATTGTAAATATGAATTCAAAACCATGCGCCGCGGCCAAAAATTCCTGAGTGCTTTGGCCGGCCCGACCTGTGATTCCTTTGATACCCTCTCCCTCAATGAAGAAATCCCCGAACTTTATGTCAATGACGTGGTCTATGTCAAAAACATCGCTGCCTATTCCTGCGCCAGTGCCGTTGCCAATTTCAACGGTTTTTCTCCCGCTAAACTCGTCATGGTGTAAGCGCTTTTTGATTATTACGTTCAATCAATTTTGATCATCTCGTAACTCTTTCGTCATTTTGCGCCGGTTTTTATCATGTTGAGCGTTGGTCTTCTTGACAAGCTCAAAATTTATGTTATTTTGTAACCGGTTACATTCCTGGGGGAAAAATGACCAATATCCGAGATATCGCGAAAGAAGCCAAGGTTTCGGTGGCGACCGTGTCCCGCTTGTTAGATCCTGAAAAAAATAAACTGGTGCATCCCGAGACGCGGGAAAAAGTTGAAAAAATTATCCGCAAGCGCCGTTATACGCCCAATCGGACCGCTCAGGCGCTTAGCCGTCAAACGACCAACACCATCGGCATGGTCACGGCTTTTTCTTCGGACGTGGTCAAAAGTCCTTACTTTGAAGGGTTGATTGCCGGGATTATCGAAGGAATCGGCCCTCTGTCTTATGATTTGAAATGGATCATGATTCGAGATGAAGAACGCAACAGCTGTAAGCTACACGACATGCTCCGTAAGCACTCTGTCGACGGCGTGATTTTTTTGACGTGGAGATTGCTGACAAACCTCGTGGAAGAGATACAGCACCGGATTGATGTCCCCTCTGTCTTGATCAACGATTATGATCCCAAAGTGCATTGCAGTATTGTTTATTGCGAGAACAAAAGCGGCGTTGCGAAAATTTTTTCTCATTTCATTTCAAAAGGGCACAAAAAAATCGGAATGATTCGCGGGCCGGAATATATTTCGCACGATGCGCGCGGGCGTTTTCTGGCATTTAAAGCAAGCGCTAAAAAAATGGGCATTCCGCTCAAGGATTCTTTTTTCCGCCAGTGCCACCGGTTTGAAGAAGAGGCAGGCTATGAAACGATGGCGTCCTGGATCCGGGCAGGCGGCCTTCCGGACGCGATTTTTTGCGCGAACGATGACCTGGCCGCCGGGGCGGTCCGGGCCTTGCGGGAAAAGAAAATCAAAGTCCCTCAGGATATCGCGATCGCGGGCTATGATGATTCCCAGCGGCATAAAATGTCAATTCCTTTTCTGACTTCCGTCCGCCAACCGCTGGAAGCCATGGGGCGGGCTTCCGTTGAAACCTTGATAAAATTAATTTCTAAGGAGGCGAAAGGAGCCATCCGGTTGAAGTTCGAGCCGGAGTTAATCGTACGGGATTCTGCATAAAATTTTTTCACTAAAAAATGTAACCGGTTACAAAAAAGGGGGTATCTCAACATGATTATGAAGGATTTGAAAGATTTTTTGGCGCGGCGCATCAACAGTGAGGGGTGGAATCAGGTGGCCGTTAATTCGGAAATTCTCGACCAAGTTTTTCCGGCTGTTCCGGCGGTGGAAGCAGAAAGCCGAGAAGTTACCGCGTATCAAGTTAACGGAACCATGGTATTCGTAAGCAAAGGCGGGTTGACAAAACCTAGCCGGGTTATTTTTGTCGACCTCCTAAGTGGCGAGTCTTTTTTGCAGGAAGTCGAGTAATCCTAGGGGAATCGTCAACCGCAAAGGAAATAGCATGCTAAGCCGAAAATTTTTGCTTCTATTTTCTTTCTTTTTGATAGGGATTGTCCCTATGAAAGCTGTAGCCTACGAGTTTTTAAAAGAAGAACATGCTTTAACGCGGGAAGATATCGAATACCTCAAACGTATCGAAAAGGCCACCTTTCTTGGAGTCGAAAAACTTTTTGATCCGGCTACCGGCCTTCCGGTAGATATTGCTTCTATCGCTCAAGGAAACGTTTTGATTCTTCCCGAAAATACTTATTACAGCAAAACTTCGCCCACCAATATCGGACTTGGTTTTCTTTATTTAATACTGGCAAAAGAGAGGAGACATTGGCCGGAATCGCAAGCTTATGAGTATGCCCTTCGAATGATGAATACTTTGGAGAAGTTGGAAACGCATGAGGGTTTTCTTTATAACTGGTATTATTTGTCGGGAAAAGAAGGAACGATCCCACAAGTTACCCTCGACCGTTTTGTTTCTTCGCTGGATAACGGCGATCTGGATGTTTGTTTGATGGCCGCCGCAGGGGCTTTTCCACAAACGGAACTTTCCGAAAGAATCGATCGATTTCTCAAAAATAAAAATTATGATTTTTTCTTTAACAAGAATCCTAATCAACCCAATAATGGCATGATTAATACCGGTTACGATGCTGAAAAGAAAATCTATCAGGGTGCAGATTATGCCATTTTAAATACCGAAGGCAGAATGACGGTTTTGGAAGCTATTCTTAAAGACAATATCCCTGAAACTGCATGGAAAAAACAAACGAGACTTGTCCGTACTTACACGACATTGGAAAATGAAATCATCGCTGTAGTTGCACCGTGGGGTGGAAGCCTTTATGAGACCTTATTTGCGGATGAAATTCTTGGCGGCGATAGAATTGCCCCCAAGGCTTTCCGGCAAAACGCCCTTCATATGATTCGAATTCATCAAGATAAAGGTAAAAGAATTTCTGAGAGCGGCATTTGGGGATTTTCAAATGGGGAAGTGCCCGGAGAAAACCGGTATGAAATGGCAGGAGTTCCAGAAATTGCTTATAACCGTTTTCCGGGAGAATTTGTTACGATTTATTCTTCTTTTCTTTCTCTTCGTTATCATCCCAAAGCGGTCGCCAATAATTTGCGGCGTATTGAAGAGTTGAACCCGCAGGCTTTTGACCCTGCTTATGGTTTTACGGACTCTATCGCCCCGAAAACCGGTATTATCAATCGGAATATTTTAGCCTTAGATAAGGGAATAGAACTGCTTTGTATTGCCAATTTTATGAATTCTCTGGAAGGAAAAAAAAAGATCCCGGATTTCTTTTGGGAATATGCAAAATCAAAAGGATGGGAAAGCGAGGGAAAGACCTTGATTCAAGAAGAAGAAAACCACCCTTCGTTTCACGCGATCATAAACCCGCAAAGTTACAATATCCGTCCTGAAAAACAGGGCCTTCCATCTTTGGATTTAATAGAAATGCGTCAGGACGCGGGAGTTTTTTATGAACCGGACCGCGCCAAGGTTTCTGTTGCATGGCTGAATTCCGACGAAAAGAAAGCCATCATCCAGATGCAATATGATGTCAGCCAGCGTTATACTTATGCGGGAATGTTCATTCATTATGATGATCTTGATATTTCGGATTATCACTCGCTCTCCCTTCAGGTCAAAGGTGATGAAGTTCATGGGTATCCGGAAACCTTAAAAGTTGAATTGAAATGGCGAGGAAACTATGTACAATTCGAGCATGTGCCTTTAAAATCGATAGGAACCGAAATAAAAATTCCGTTGTTTGGAAATAATCAAAAGATAGACGAAATAGCGTTAGTGATCGAAAATGCTGCCGCCGGTAAAAATAAAAAGGGAAAAATCTTTATAGAATCCCTGTCTCTTCAATCTGGGGCCGATTTGCAAGGATGAAACCAAAGTATAAAAAAATGCTCGAAGGCATGCGGAAGAAGGCGAAAAAGGCCTCGAAAAAACGCGCCGAAAAATGGTTTGTTTATATCCTTGGCTGCAGGGACCAATCCCTTTATACGGGAATTACCAATGATTTGGAACGCCGCTTCAAAACCCACTCGGAAGGCAAAGGGGCGCGTTACACCCGAACCCGGCTGCCGCTTGAAATGGTTTATCAAGAAACCTGCCGTAATCGAACCGAAGCGCTTATCCGCGAATGTGCGGTGAAGGCCCTGCCCAAAGCCAAGAAAATCAATTTGATCGAGCAATTTAAATCGAAATGAAATCATTACCCGTTAAGGATTTAGATTTTTTGGCCAAACAAACGCGCCTGATTCTTTCCAGTTACCGGCATTGGACGGGCAAAAGCTTATGGCCGGAAAATAAAACGGATGAAATTTTGGCCCGCGAAGTTTTTTTCGCGCCTTTTGTGATTGCTTCGGCAGGGACCGAGCCAGATCCCATCCTTAATTACGGCAATCAAAAGGCCCTTGATCTTTGGGAAATGGATTGGGATACTTTCACCCGTACGCCCGGCAAACAAACCGCCGAACCGGTCGAGCGCGGCGAGCGTGCGAAATTTCTTGAGACCGTGAAAAAGCAGGGCTATATTCAAGATTATCGCGGCATTAGAATTACAAGTACGGGGCGGCGCTTTGAAATTCAGAATGCCACGGTTTGGAATTTGATCGATGAAAAAGGCCGGTATGCCGGCCAAGCCGTGACTTTTACGGAGGTTAAGCGAGTATCATGAAAGATTTAGAAAGGTATCAAAATAATTGGCAGGGCGAAATGGATGGGGCGGCGCTTTATCAAGAACTCTCAAAGGCTGAAAAAAATCCCAAACTTTCCCAGGTCTATGCCAATCTCGCTGCCGTGGAACTGCGTCACGCTAAATTTTGGGAAAGTAAAATCACGGAAGCCGGAGGGAAAATCCCTCAAAAGAAAATAAGTTTGCGCACCCGGCTTCTCGGATTTTTTGCCCGCCGGTTCGGTCCGGAATTCGTGCTGCCGGCAGTCAATGCCCTTGAAGCGGCCGACACCACGGCTTACGATCATCAGGAGGAATCCAAAAATACATCCCTTCCGCGCGATGAACGTTCTCATGCCCGTATTATTCAGGCTTTGGCGCGGGAACGTCACGGCATAAAAGGTGAAACTCTCGCCAAGCTCGAAGGCCGTCATCGGGGTGTGGGCGGCAATGCGCTGCGCGCCGCGATTTTGGGTGCCAATGACGGTCTTGTTTCCAATTTAAGTTTGATCATGGGAATTGCCGGGGCTCAATTTTCCAATCTTCAAGTGTTTGTAGCAGGTCTGGCCGGAATTTTGGCGGGGGCCTGTTCCATGGCCATGGGAGAATGGCTTTCGGTTCAAAGTTCGCGGGAACTTTATGAGAAGCAAATTGCCATCGAAGCGGAAGAATTGCGTGAAGCTCCGGAAGAAGAAGCTAAGGAGCTCGCACTTATTTATGAAGCCAAGGGAATTTCCCGCGAAGAAGCCGAACGGCTCGCTAATCAAGTGATGAAAGACAGGGAAAAGGCGCTTGATACCTTGACGCGTGAAGAACTCGGCATTGATCCCAACACTTTAGGCGGATCCGCCTGGGAAGCCGCCGGAACATCTTTTACCCTTTTCGCTTTAGGCGCGGTCATTCCTGTGATTCCGTTATTCTTTTTTGAAGGGCCCTCCGCGATCCCGGCTTGTTTGATCGCAAGTTCACTCGGACTTTTTCTGATCGGAAGCCTTACCTCGCTTTTCACCGGCCGCAGTTTTATTTTCTCCGGGTCCCGCCAGCTTGCCATCGGCCTTGCCGCCGCTGCCGTTACTTTTCTCATCGGCCGCTGGATCGGTGTTTCTCTTTCTTGATTTTTTGGGGTTGCTTTTTAGAGGGAGTTCACAAATGCTTGAGGGGTGAAGGTGTAATAATTGGAATTAATCAACTGGATGAGTTTTTTTAGAGTGCCAACCGGTATTCCCGTAGAATAATTTGCGGCAGAAAGTACTGCTCCATATTTGGTGTTAAACTTGTTAAGTTTTGCAGGATTAGCGAGAAGAAGTTTAATCGTAGCGTCTGCTTTTTTGACCGATTCAACGAATACCCCGGGAAATGTAATTCCGTAGTTCGCGGCGACCTCCATCAATAAATATCCCTTCGCTAAATTATTCGTCCCCAGTTTGTAAAGATTATTAAGCGCGGCCATTGCGGCCCCATCTTTTTTGAGGAGCAGATTGATAGAATAGGCCATGGAAATTTGACTGCGCAGATTGGCCGGCACGTATCCGGGCATACTGACCAGTTTTAACAAGATCGTCCCGCCGGAAATTGCGTTTTTGTTAGGGGCGCCATTCCAAGAAAAAATCTCCTGAAACACATCGTTGATTTTGGCCGTGGGAAAATAGGCGGTATGAAATTCACCCGCTTTTTTCAAGGCCGTAAGAAACTCTCCTAGATTGAATGAAGGCGTGTTTGCGATATATTCAAACAAAACCCTTTGCGAGGAATCGTCAAAAACATAAATCTTTCCCGGCTTCCAACGCTCATCGAACAAAGCGCCGAAGTATTTCACAAGATTGGGGTCACCCTTGATGATGATTGCCAGACTTGTTTTTGCGGCAACGTTTTTTGCTGCCGTATAAAGAAGGGCGCGATCTTTATCGGTTAAGGGGCCGGTTGTGGTAATAGAACCATTGATGCCAAAAAAAGCAGGCCCGCGTGAGGGATCAGTTTTTATCGTGTTATAAATCGTGGCCATGCCGTGAATTATGTTGAGCCATCCAGTGATTGCTTGGATACTGGTTTGAGAATTAATAGCCGAAGGCAATTCTGATTTAAATGTCTCATAAGCATTGAATAAAATTTGCCGGTCCTGATCGCTGAGGAATGCTCCTGTGAATTCCGTTCCCCGCGGCAGATTGGTCCCAAAAATCATATCGAAAAATCGAAATCCTGTGGGGTAATTCAACCCATTTTGCATGTCCCGGGCCTGCGTATAGATTTGAGTAATGACAGGAAGATTTTTTAAAAGATAAGCTTCGTTATAGCCGGGTTGGCTGACGGCTTTCAACGCGAGATCTTTAGAGATGAGATGTAATCTACCGGAAGGGCGGGTGCCGTAAAAAGTTTCAAAGTCCTTGATTAATGTAATATTACCAAGCTTCGCACGAAGCGAGAGGGCTTTTTGAAGGTTGTCAAGATGAGCTGCTTGATTGTATCCAAGTTTATTCGTGATTTGATTTAAAAAATCCCGCAAGAGAATATATTGACCCGGATTGTTATCATTTCTCGCCCCTGCTTGTGGAATAAACACATACCCTTGGTAAAATTCATTAAACGTGTTACGAGCACTGTTGTTGCTTTGGAGAAAATCGTATAGAACGATGGACTTAATATTAAAACCGGCTTGAATACTGATATTGGCATCATTGATCGATTGCCTAGGAGGAAGCGGCGCCGAAGGCGGCGGGGGGACTGTTTTGAATACCGAAATAGAAGATAGGGTCAAATTTCCTGCGGCATCCTTGGACCGTACACGGTAGTAATAAGCCGTTAGACGATTCAATCCGGAAAGTGTCGCGCTATGTTGTGTTACCAATTTTTCATTTATCGGGGACAATTGGGAGTCTTCCATTTCGGGATTTATCGCATATTCCACTTGAGTATCTGAAGCCTCATCGGTTGTCCATGTGATCTTTGCCCCATCGGCCGCCGAGACTAATTGAATATTCGAAATTGACGGTGGTTTTGTGTCCGGAGCTGGAAGAGGGGAAAAAGTGCTTACCTCGGAAATTGTCAAGTTTCCTGACTGGTCTTTGGACCGGATCCGGTAATAATATGGCGTACCGATATTCAATCCCGAAACGGTCACGCTATGCTGCGCCGTCAATGAGGAGTTCAGCGGTGAAAACAGAGAGTTCCGCATGCTTTTATCAGTCGAATACTCCACTTGAGTATCGGAGAGTTCATTCGTTGTCCAAGAAATGTTTACCCCGCCAACGAGGGCCGTTACTTTTATGTTTGATAGGGCCGGCGGCGTCGTATCCGGAAGAGGACGAGTGGTAAAAAAGTTCACGGCAGAAACGATCACATTTCCGGCCTGATCTTTAGACCTAACGCGGTAATAATATTGTGTGTCTGGATTTAATTGGGAAAGCGTTACGCTATGCTGCGTTACCATGGCACTATTCAGTGGGGAAGACTGAAAACCCGACATGCCGCCATTGGTCGCATATTCCACTTGGGTGTCTGAAGCCTCATCGGTTGTCCATGTGATGGTTGCCGTACTGGGGGCCGCAGTGACCGAAATGTTCGAAACAATCGGGGCTGTTGTGTCGGGAAGAGGAAGGGTCGTGAAAGATTTCACCTCAGAAATTTTCACATTTCCTTTGAGATCTGATGATTTTACACGGTAATAATAGACAGTATTGGCTTTCAACCCCGTGGCCATCACACTGTGAAAGCGCACTATGCTGTCGTTCGAGAATAAATATTGGGGCTGGGACATATCGCTATGAATCGAATATTCTACTTGGCCGTTTGAAAGGACGTCGGTGGTCCACCGAATGAGTGCTGAGTCGGATGATGGAACGGCCTGAATATTGGTCAGATTCAAAGAAGAGGGTGCGATTGAGGGAACTGCGGTTTTGGCCAGAACCCCTATTTCCCTGGCTGAAAGTTCCCGGTTATAAATCTCTACTCCGTTGATTCTTCCTTTCAGATAATGTCCGTTGCCGTCCATAATTGCTTCGTCATGAAATCTCGTCGCGTTATTCATCCCGCCAATTCCGATCAAGGCAGCATGCTCCCATAACTGGGATCCGGCCCCTCTTCCGAATTCCGCACCGTCTAAATATCCTTTCAAGACGTCCGCGCTGATTGTTGGTCCACCTTTCAGCGTCAGCGCCACATGATGCCATCCGTTTCCTTGAAGATTGGTCGATAAATAGGTGCCCTGCCAATTACTTTCTCCCATGGCATTCCAGCCGCCCACATATAATTTCCCGTCATGCACATA
>JACPXK010000001.1 GCA_016196565.1 Candidatus Omnitrophota bacterium
AAAATCGCCAAGGAAATTCAGGAAAAAGCGCGCGCCGAGTCACAGGCTTCCTTCGAAAAGGCCAAAGACAATCTAGCCATTGAAACAGCCAAGGCGCGCATCACGCTGCGGCGAGAAATCGCCGACCTGGCTGTTTCAGTCAGCGAAAAAGTGCTTCGCGAAAAGCTGACGGAAGCCAAGCAGCAGGAAAAAATCATGGGCTTGATTGAGGAGCTTGAAAAAACATGAGGACGGACATTTCTGCCGCGCGCCGCTACGCCAGAGCGCTTTTTAATCTGGCTGAAGAACGCAAGCTTTTGGACAAAACGGAAAAAGATTTTTCCCAGGCGGTAGAACTTTTAAAGCGCCATCCGGAAATCACAAGCCTTGCATCTAATCTGACGGTTTCGCAGGCGGAAAAAGAGGATTTTATCGATAAAGTCTTCCCCGCGGACATGGAGCGTCTCCTCATTTATTTTTTAAAAGTGCTCGCGAAAAAAAGACGCTTCAGCGAAGTCATTTCGATTCGAGAAGAATTCCATGCTTTATTTGAAAAAAAAGCGGGCGTCCAGGAAGTCCGGGTGATTACTGCCGTGGACCTCTCGGAAAAGAACAAAGAAAAATTAATCAAAGTTCTTGAAAAACGTTTTCAATCCAAAATTCGTTTGGTCCTCGAGACGAACGGAAAAATTCTCGGGGGAATGATTTTGCGTTTTGAAGGAAAAGAAATCAATGCTGGTTACAAAGACCGCTTGGAAGAATTGCGGCAAAAATTAATCGCTACATGAAAGACACTTATTGTCATTGCGAGGAGGTCCGAAGGACCGACGAAGCAATCCCGTATTTAAAAACGAGATTGCTTCGCTCACTTCGTTCGCTCGCAATGACAGATATATACAGAGGACGGAAAAATGCTTAAACCCGAAGAAGTCACACAAGCCATACAAAAAGAAATTCAAAAATACGATACCAAATTGCAGATGGAATCCGTCGGTTATGTGCTGCAAGTCGGCGACGGAATCGCGCGCGTTTACGGCCTGGAAGAAGTCATGGCCGGAGAACTCGTCACCTTTCCGGACCAAACTACAGGACTTGCCTTGAATCTTGAACCAAATAATGTCGGGGTCGTTATTTTCGGATCCGATCGCAATATTAAAGAAGGCGATGAAGTGAAGCGCACCAAGCGTATCGCGGAAGTGCCGGTAGGTCAGGCGCTTGTCGGACGCGTGGTCAATCCGCTCGGCCAGCCGCTCGACGGAAAAGGTCCGATCGCCTCCACTAAAACACGGCCGGTCGAAACCATTCCCCCGTCCGTGGTTGAACGTCAACCGGTGAAAGAACCGCTTCAAACCGGAATTAAAGCCGTGGATGCCATGATTCCCATCGGCCGCGGCCAGCGCGAACTTCTCATTGGTGACCGCCAAACCGGCAAAACCGCGATTTTGCTCGACACCATTCTCAATCAAAAAAATAGCGGCGTGTATTGCATTTATGTGGCCATCGGACAAAAACTTTCCAGCGTTGTTGCGATCGCGGAAACACTCGCAAAATACGGCGCCATGGAATACACCACCATTGTTTGCGCCTCTTCGGAAGATCCGGCGCCTCTTCAATACTTGGCCCCTTATTCGGGCTGCGCCATGGGCGAAGAGTTCATGCTGAACGGTAAACACGCGCTGGTGGTTTATGACGATTTATCCAAACACGCTGTAGCTTATCGCCAGCTTTCACTTTTGCTGCAGCGCCCTCCGGGCCGCGAAGCCTATCCCGGTGACGTGTTTTATTTGCATTCGCGCCTTTTAGAGCGTGCTGCAAAAATGCGCGACGATTTGGGCGGCGGATCGCTCACGGCGCTCCCCGTGATCGAAACTCAAATGGGTGACGTTTCGGCTTATATTCCCACAAACGTGATCTCCATTACGGACGGACAAATTTATTTGGAATCCGATCTTTTTTATGCCGGTGTTCGTCCCGCCATTAACGTGGGACTCTCGGTTTCCCGCGTCGGAGGCAATGCTCAAACCAAAGCCATGAAGCAAGTGGCCGGAACTTTGCGTCTGGCCCTGGCCCAATACCGCGAACTTGCCGCTTTCGCCCAGCTTTCTACCGATTTGGACAAAGCGACCAAAGATCAGCTCACGCGCGGAGAACGCATGGTGGAAATTTTAAAGCAGAATATTTTCCAGCCTTTGCCGTTCGAACGCCAAGTCATGATTATTTTTGCGGGCAATGAAGGTCTCTTAGATGATATCGCCCTTCTCCGCATTAAGGATTTCGAAAAGGGACTGCTTGCGTTTCTGGACAAAAATTATCCGGACATTGAACACGAAGTCCGTGAGAAAAAAGCCATCAGCGATGAAACCAAAAAGAAACTCGCGCAGGCCATAACCAAATTTA
>JACPXK010000010.1 GCA_016196565.1 Candidatus Omnitrophota bacterium
ACATCGTAGCTGAAATAACCGATACGCAAGCGATGCTGATTAGCACTGGGTTTATAGCTGGTATAGCTTAGAGAGCCAGAGGTCAGAGTGAAAGTTCCATCCCCATTCTGCTGAACACTAAAATCTTTGCCGAGCAGATGAATTGAATTTCCCGCCGCATTGAATAAACTCCGTCTTGTGAACGTCACTTGGGCCGTAACCGCATTGGTGATGACGTCATAAATCACATGGCCGATTTCGAATATGGATTTATTTTTGTCAAATGCGATGCGAATCCCGTCCGGAGTCACAAGCGCATAATCCCCGGCCGCCGGCTGTTCGATTCTGTAATTAATTCCGCCAAGCTCAACCGCCGGCAAGCTGGAATGAATATCGATCGCACGGACAAAACTCCACCGGCCGGCCGCCGCATCAAATGAAAGATTGTAAATCGCTCCCGCGATTTCAACCGTACCGTCAGTTTTTTGAATGTAGTGGTCAGGACCTCGGACAATTTCAAAACGTGAGCCGTCATAATTAGCGATGCTATATTTCAATCCGTTTAAAATCACAAAAGGCTCTGAAGTCTGCACGGTTTCAGAAGCAATCAGCTGGTATTCTCCGGTTACCGTATTAATCTGAATCTGATAAATAATCGCGCCAATTTTGACTTCGGTGGCTTGAGTATTGGATGTCCAGGACAAATCGGTCGATTTGAAAATAAGCGAGCCATCCGCCTTGCGTTCCACTTGATACGAAGCGCCGTCAACAACCAGCGTTTGACGCGCCGAAAGCGAAACCGGTTTGTCGACTAACTCCACATCCAAATCCAGATAATCTGCCAGGCGGGAAATAAATAAATTCACATCGGCCGTATCGATTTTAAAATCGTGGTCTTGATCGGCTGCTGCCAGCGTTTCTTTCGAAATGCGTTCTTGGCTGTAAAAGGCATTGATAAAATCCTGAAGTTTGCGCTCGTCGCCATCGGCCTTGCGGATTGCATCCAGCAAAGAGGCGATCTCGCCGCGCTTTACATCCAAATCGCGATCATCCAATTTGCCGTCGCCATTCAAATCATAGCGAGTAAGATCGAGTTGAGCAGCAGCGAGCAGGTCCTTATCTTGATCATTGACCTGGCCGTCTCCCCGTCCCTCGAGCGCATAGAAACGTCCAAAAATGCGCAGGACCTGCCCCTTCACAACACTGCTGGTGTAGATACGCTCGAAATGCAGGACGCTGATATTCACGGCATCCGTCACCACGCTGTATTTTTTGTCATCCAAAACCAAAATGCCGTTGTTTAATTCAAAGCGGGCATCAGCGCGGGAGAAAATAACTTTGCCGTTTTCACGGGAAATGCTGTATTCCTTGCCGTCGAGCGTTACGGTATTAGCGGTCGAATCTGCTTTCTCGACGCTCACGTGCGGTTCATTCAGAGAAATTTGATTGATGGCAGGATCGAGAATAAGATCGTACGTGACGTCCTGGCCTTTCACATCCGGAAGAGTTACTTGGGTCATGCCGGCATTCGAATCAAACTTGCGCATGCCGTCGCGGAAAACCACAACTCCGCGCATCACATCCCAGGTCACGAGATAAACTTTCCCGCCAATTTCAATCGCGGACGGCGACGGGAGGCTTTCAAAAGCTTTGCTCAGCGTCACTTTGCCGTCTGCATTCAGGGCCAGATCAAAGCGCACACCCTCCAGATAAATAACTTTATTGCTGACACTCTGGAATAGTTGCTGGCCTGAACGGAAATCATAACCACCGGCAGCATTGGCCGTAACTGCCCACGTCTTCGGACCGATGATGACCGACGCATTTTCGACTGTGTAATCACCCCGCTCGTGGAATATTAAATTGAGCTGATTGCGGTCCACCTCTTCAATCCGGTAATCCATTCCGGCAATCGTGACGGTTTGATCGGCGTTACTGACAAATTCGTTTCCAGCACCGTCTTTCAAGCGGTAAGTATTCACACCGCGTTTTTCAATCGTATAGGTTGTTCCTGCGAGGGTTATTTTGCCGCCGGATGTGGCAAAATCCTTTTCCTGAAGCAAGGAAATTTCATCCGTGAAAGGATCGCGGCGAATTTGATAAGCACGGCCTGACAAAATAACCGTGTTGGTTACCGCATCGCTTGAGACAGCTCCGTAACCATTATCAAACCAAAACTCATTGGCATAACCGTCATACCAATAAGAATAATTCACGCCGCCCGCAATGAGCGTACGGGCTAAAACCTCGGTGTGAGAAGTGCCGTGAAGCTGGCTGAGAATAATTTGATTTCCATAATCGGCATGGCGCACTTCATAAGTCACGCCACCCAGCGTCACCAGTTTTTTGCCGCTAAAACTATTTTTGGCTTCACTGACAAAAGAATAAATTCCGTCATTAAAACTGTAACGATCGAGCTTTTCATCATAATTAACGCTGTAGTATTTTCCGTTGACGATGACCGCTTGCGCACCAATCATTTCGACCGGCTGGCTTTTAGCATCAAGCCGGACCAGCGGACGAATCGGATGGGCCGCGGAAACACGGTAAGCCGTTCCATCAAGATTGATTTCGGAAGCATTCGCCGCCATTTTTCCGGCCACTGCATTTTCGCGCAAGAAAGTGATTGAACCATCCGCCTCACGGCGCAATTCATAACGCACTGATCCAAGCTGCACGGCCTGGGAAGCTTCTGCCAAGATTTGGCGCGTGATTTCAGCCGCACGGACCAGAGAAACATTTCCCTGCGCGAGGCTGCGGATTTGATACTGAAGCCCGTTCTCAAGCGTCACAGTTCCTGAGGAACTTGCCGCAATGAATGCCCCGCGCGTGAAAATATAATCATTGCCGGAGCGTTTCACGCCGTACCGAACTCCCCCTTCGAGATCGACCACTTCATCATGAACTGTCGCTACGGTTGGAACAATGCGCGTCAGCGACGGGCGCCCTTCGGCATCTTTCCAAACTGAATATTCATGCCCATCAATCGTAATCTTAGAATCTGAGGGTTTAATCAAAGCA
>JACPXK010000011.1 GCA_016196565.1 Candidatus Omnitrophota bacterium
AGATGCAAAATCAAATCTGCGTCTTTACAGCCGTTTTCAATTAACTTCTGAAAGTGCCAATGCGGCAGATATTAATAGTGACGGCATTATCAATCAGGCTGACCTTGCCATTCTCAATAATCTTTTGACCAATTTTGTGGATTTAGACCGGTCGGGCACGATCAATCAGGGGGATGTGGATAGGGCCCGCGAAATCGTGAATTTCTTCAATCTCGGCGTCAGCCAGCAGCAATTTGATCTGGCGGACATTAATGGCGACGGCATTGTGGACAATGCCGATCTTGCGGCCATGCAGGATGTTCTGACGCATTATGTCGACGTTTCGGGCGATGGAAAAGTGGATAGCTACGATATCACCATCATCGAACGTCTCTCAACCCTGCAGGTTTCTTTGACAACGCAAGAGGCGCTTCGTGCCGACGTCAACGGAGACGGCATCATTAATCATGATGACTATGATTTGATGCGCAATTTCCAAAGCCGCCTCAAAGATTTTAATCAGGATAATAAAATCGACACCAAAGACCTTCTCCGCCTCAAAGATATTATTACGGCTGCCGGTCTCAAAGTGAATGATAAGGAACGTCAGCTTGCGGATTACAACAAAGACGGGACGGTTGATATTTTCGACCGGTATGCGCTTTTAAATGACATTCAAACCATGGCGGACGTGAATGGTGACCACATTATCGATCAATTCGATATTTTGCGGCTTGAGGCTGCCATCGGTAATGATAAGAACGTTCAGGACATCACGATTGATCAAGTCAATCGCGCCGATTTTGTGGTGGATGGCATTATCGATGCGGCTGATTACAACATAGTTCGCGATGCGCTTCAGCATGCGGTTGATATTGACGGCAATGGATCGGTTGGAGCCGAAGATATTGCGCGATTGAGACTCGTGATTGATTTTGTGAAAGACGGAGCTGATGTCGGGGAGATTACACGGGCGGATTTGAATCAGGATGGACGCATCACAAACGACGATGTGACGGCATGGGAAGCGGCCTTTAATACGCTTTACGGGGCCGGAAATACTCCGATTGCTGATTTTGACGGCGATGGTCTGGTCACAAGTTTTGACCGGGTAGCGCTTGCCAATCTCGTTGCCAAAAACCCTGATCAGAATCTTCTCAAAAATGCTATCCGCGCGGATGTGGTGAAAAACCGAATGATTAACGGGGAAGATTTAAATGCGGTTAAAGCCAATGTGGCCAAACTTGTGGATGTGGACAAAGACGGCAAAGTAGATCAAAAAGATGTGGACCGCATCAATCAAATTATCGAACTCAATCAAAATGCCTTTTCCTATGATGCCGCGACCCTTCAGCGGGCTGATATCGATCATGATGGAAAAGTAACATTGGCCGACAGCCAGCTCTTCAAAGATGCTTTGACCCTGCTTTATTCCGGCTGGGGACAGCCGCGCGTTGACCTTACTAATGATGCCAGAATTGACAATCTGGACATACAGGAAATGGACAATATCCGGGATTTTATGGAATTCCAGCAGCAGGTCAATGTCGGACCGCTCGAATTTTACGATGTGGATGGCAATGGCACCGTCAATCAAGCAGACCGGGATGAAATCGTGCTGAATATGGGACGGATGGTGGATTTGACCAAAGACGGCCGCGTGGATCAAGCCGATCGCAATCGTTTGGCCCTCATTGTGAACGGTATGATCGATGGAATTGTTGATCTGCGTTACTTTTACACGACCGCTGAAGAATTGCAGCGCGCGAATATTGATGGAGACAGTGATATCGACGAGGACGACAAGGCCGCCGTGGATAATGCGGTCCGTACATTCCAAACAGGAACTGCCTTTGATATCAATCAAGACGGCAAAGTGGATTGGGATGATGTTTATCGCATGACTTTTATTCTCGCGATGAGGTCCCGTCAAATGCTTGTAACTCAGGACGCTGTCAATAAAGCGGATATCAATAAGGATGGAACGGTTTCTATCGCTGACCGGCTTTTACTTGAAGATGCAATAGGCGCAGGTTCAAGCGATCGGGAACTCTTTGATATCAACGGAGATTCTGTGGTGAGCGAGCAGGATCGTGACATGCTTTTCCATATTTGGAAATTTCTCGATACTCGCGATCTCTCTCATGCTGACATAAATAATGACGGAATTATTTCTAACCTGGATGTTTCG
>JACPXK010000016.1 GCA_016196565.1 Candidatus Omnitrophota bacterium
CAAAAATTCCGAAGCCCTCTTTCTCCCTGGAAGGTTTTTCAAAACATCGCAGTTCGCGATAAAACCGCTTTTTTTCTGGACAGCATTCAGCACCGGCTCCCGGATCAAAATTATTCCTACCTGGGATCGAATCCCTTTTTGGAAATCCTATTGAAAAAAGGACGCGGAGAAGTGAAAGGTGCGGAATCTTTCCGGTTTAAATCTCCCGAACTTTTAAAGGTTCTGGCAAAAATGCTTAAAAAATATTCTCCCCGGCGCCCCATATCCCGGGATTTTTTTTGCGGCGGGGCGGTGGGGTTTTGGGGCTATGAGCTGGCCGCCTTATTCGAGAAAAAAATAAAATTCCGTTCCAAACCCGGCCCCGGAACGCCCGATCTTTACCTTGGGTTTTTTTCGGATGTGATGGTTTATGATCATCAAAAAAAGTTTTACTGGCTTGTCAGCCAGACAGGGAAAACCGAAAGGCTGAAAGAATATTTTCTCAAGGCTGAAAACCCGGAAAGTATCGGAGAAAGTGAATCCGACTTTCATTTTAGAAAATTCCGGCCGGAAATAGCCCCTTCCCGGTTCGAAGCCATGGTCAAACGGGCCAAAGACTATATTGCGGCCGGTGATATTTATCAGGCCAATTTATCCCAGCGTTTTTATTTTGATTTTCAAGGCTCCCCCCTGAAGCTTTACGATGCTTTGAGAAAAATCAATCCTTCGCCTTTTTCTTCCTTCCTTCAAATCGGGGATTTGCGAATTATTTCCAGTTCTCCCGAAAGATTGGTCCGCAAGCACGGGAATTTTTGCGAAACACGTCCCATCGCGGGCACCCGGCCGAGAAATCGGGACGCGGCAAATATGGCGCATGAACTATTGGCCAGTGAAAAAGAAAGGGCCGAACACATTATGCTGGTGGATCTTGAGAGGAATGATCTCGGCCGTGTTTGCGACTGGCGTTCCGTAAAAGTCGAAGAAATGATGAAAATCGAGAAATATTCGCACGTCCTTCATATTGTTTCTAAAATTACGGGAAAGCTTTCAAAAGGCAAAACGCCGCTGGATCTCATCGGCGCCATGTTTCCCGGCGGAACGATTACGGGATGCCCCAAAATCCGCTGTATGGAAATTATCGATGAGCTTGAACCGGCGGGCCGGGGGATTTATACCGGTTCTATCGGCTATCTGGATTTTCGCGGGAATCTTGACCTTAATATCGTGATACGCACCCTGATCCTTCAAAAAAATGAGGGCTATCTTCAAGTCGGGGCCGGCATTGTGCATGATTCCAATCCGAGGCGCGAATATGAAGAAACACTTCATAAAGGAGAGGCCCTGGTCCAGGCCTTGGTGGAAGCCAGTATTTCTGCATGAAGATGCTTCTTTATTCCCAGGGCAAAGAAATTTCGGACAAGCGGCGCATTCAAAAATTTTCCACGGAAGAAGTGGGGCTTTTTGAAACCTTGCGCGTTTATCACGGGAAAATTTTCCGTTTGGAAGAGCATCTTGACCGGCTTTTCGAGTCCGCAAAAACGGTGGGTTACGTCCATCTCCCGGACCGGGAAAGTATTCGCCGTGAGATGACACTTGCGTTAGATGCTTTTCAAGAAAAACAAAAGGTACCAGGTACCAGAAGGTACCAGGTACCGTCTGGTTTGCCTGATATTTTCATTCGCCCAACTTTTTTTAACGGTGAAATTTTTGTGATGCTTTGGAAGCGCGTGATCCCCGCTGAAATTTATAAACAAGGAATGAGTCTCAAAACAACGCCGGTGCGGCGTTCGGATTCCCATGCCTGGCCGGCCCAGGTTAAAACCTCGGCCTTTCATCATGGGGTTTTGGCGAGCCTGGCACCTTCCGCGCAGGACTTTGAATGGCTGATGCTCGACGTCCGGGGATTTGCCACCGAAGTGCGCTCCGGAAATTTGTTTATGGCCAAAGACGGCCGGCTTTTGACCCCGCCCGTTTCCGGTGTCTTGAATGGAGTTACCCGGCTCTTTGTGATAGAATGCGCACTCCAATCGGGGATTCCGGTCGAAGAAAAACCGCTTATGCGGCATGAAATTTTCAATGCCGACGAAGTTTTCCTGACAAATACCTCGTGGGAAATTCTTCCTGTGTGTGAACTTGACGGGCGCCGGATGGGTAAGAAAATTCCTGGAACTCTAACACAAAAATTACAGCGCATTTTTAAAAAGAAAGTTCTTCAAGAATGTCCACCGTCACGATACGCCGCGCGTTGATCAGCGTTTCCGATAAAACCGGTCTTGCGGAATTTGCCAAGGCCCTTCACAAATACAAAGTAGAAATCCTTTCCACCGGCGGAACCCTCAAAGCCCTCAAGGCCGAAGGCATTCCCGCGATTGCCATGGAAGAATTCACGGGTTTTCCGGAAATCCTGGAAGGACGTGTCAAAACACTTCATCCTAAAATTCATGGCGGCCTTCTTTACCGCCGCGACAAGAAGTCGCATGTGGAAGAAGCCGGGAAACATAAAATTCTGCCTATTGATTTGGTGGTGGTCAATCTTTATCCCTTCGAACAGGTGATTCAAAAAGAAGGCGTGGATTTTGAAACCGCGATAGAAAATATCGATATCGGCGGGCCTTCGATGCTTCGGTCCGCCGCGAAAAATTTCCATGCGGTGACGGTGGTTTCTGATCCTACCGATTATGCTGAAGTTATTCAGGAAATGAAAAAAAATCAAGGCGGCACGACAATCGAACTCAGAGAAAAACTGGCTCAAAAGGTGTTTCTTAAAACATCGACTTATGATCATGCCATCGCAGGATATCTCGGCCGCCAAACGGCAAAGCAGGAACCGGGCGGACTTCCTTTCCGCCTGGACGGCATTTACGATAAAGTTTGCGATTTAAGGTACGGCGAAAACCCGCATCAAAGGGCGGCTTTTTATCAACGGGTGGACAAACCCCCGCGCTTTAAATTCGAACAGCTTCACGGCAAAGAGCTTTCCTATAATAATTATCTGGATATCGAAGCCACGATTGATGTTTTGCGCGAATTCACCGAAGCGGCCGCCTGTGTGGTCAAACACAGCAATCCTTGCGGCATCGCGGAGAATGCGGCGATTACCCAAGCGGTGACTCTGGCGGTGGAATGTGACGCCATGTCGGCTTTCGGAGGCATTGTCGGAATCAACCGGCCTTGCGATAAGGCTACCGCTCAGGAAACTCTCGACAAACTGAAATTTTTTGAAGTGTTCGTGGCCCCTTCTTTTGATTCCGCCGCGCTTAAACTTTTGAAGGAAAGAAAAAATCTACGTTTGATTGCCACCGGAGATCTCGAACACGGCGGCCCTTACGACCTTCGTTTTATCAAAGGAGGTATTTTACTTCAGGACCGGGATCAGCCCACACCCGTTTATCTTGCTGAACTCAAGAAAAGTTTGAATGGGGTGACGGAGGCCAAAATTTCCGAGGCTGAAATCGAGGCGCTGATTTTTGCCTGGAAATGCGTCAAGGTTGTGAAATCCAACGCCATTGTCATTGCGCAAGGACGGCAAACGGTGGGAATCGGGGCCGGTCAAATGTCGCGCGTGGATTCGGTAGAAATTGCCTGCCGCAAAGCAGGGTACCGGACCGACGGCGGCTTTATGGCAAGTGACGCTTTTTTCCCCATGCCGGATTCTATCGAAGAAGCCGCCCGTTATAAAATCAAAGCCATCATTCAGCCGGGAGGTTCCATTCGCGACTCGGATGTGATTAATGCCTGCAACCGTTTCGGCATTGCCATGGTCTTTACGGGCAAAAGGCATTTCCGGCATTAGAAGTAATTCAGTCATTCATTTATGACTTACCCTCAGTCCCTTCATTATCTGAATTCCTTTCTGAATCTCGAGCGCATTGTTTATCAGACGAACAGCCGTTTGTGGAATCTTGCGCGCATGCGGATTTTGCTCGAATGGTTTGGCCGCCCGGAAAAAGATTTTTTTTCCTGTCTGATTGCGGGAACCAAGGGGAAGGGCTCCACCGGATTTTTCTTGGAATCCATTTTAAAGAAGGCGCGCATCCCAGTGGGGTTTTATTCGTCGCCGCATCTGGAAGATCCGCGCGAAAGAATACGGATCGGCGGCCGTCAAATTTCCAAAAGGAAATGGGTGGCCGGCATTAAGAGGATACGGCAAGGACTTGCCAAACGGCGTCTGAATCCCAAATTTGGGGACTTTACCTATTTTGAAATCATGACTTTACTGGCGATTCTTTTATTCCGTCAGGCGCCAGTCAAAATCGGAATTTTTGAAATTGGAATGGGAGGAAGGCTGGACGCGACCAATGTGCTTCCGGCGGAACTTGTGGGCATTACGCCGATTCATTTGGATCATGAGGCCTTTTTGGGGCAAACGATAAAGCGCATTGCCGGTCAGAAAGCGGCGGTGATTCATGCTCATGCCGATGCGGTAGTCAGCCGGCAAAATCCCGAAGCCCTTCGGGAAATTAAAAACCGTATCAAAAATCAAAAAGCGGAATATTGGCCGGCCCGGCCGGTAAAGCAAAAGGTTGGACTCGCCGGAGATTTTCAAAAAATGAATGCCGGAGTAGCCCTCCAAATGGCGAAGATTTTGAAGGAAAAATATCAATTCCGTATTTCCGGACCAGCCATGCATGAGGGTCTTCAGGAAAAAAAGTGGCCGGCCCGTATGGAATTTTTCAAAGGCCGCCCCGGTTTTATTTTGGATGCGGCTCATAATCCCGCGGCCTGCCAAGCGTTGGTCAGGAATTTAAAAAGGCAATATCCTCGGCGCCGAGGATATTTGGTTTTTGGAGTCTCCCGCGATAAAAAATCGGAAGTCATGCTTCAAATCCTGAGCAGGGTTTTTAAGGATATTGTGATTGCGCCTCTTCCCAATCCCCGAAGCCAGGAAATGGGAGTTTTACTGCTTCAAGCCAAGAGGTTTTTTGAGAATATTTACCCTTCGGGAAACATTCCGGAGGCCTTTGAATTGGCCAGCCGGCTGGCCAATGATCAGGGACTGGTTGTGGCCACAGGGTCATTTTATTTGGTCGGTGAAGTGAGAAAATTATTGAGGAATACCAATGCCTGAATTTAAAACAGACGACACCATTGCGGCGATTGCCACTCCGATCGGAGAAGGCGGTATTTCGGTCATTCGTCTAAGCGGCGATAAAACCTTTGAAATCATCGAAAAGATTTTTCATCCTGCCAAAAAAAATAATCTTACTGAATTTCCTTCTCACACCATTCATCTTGGGGAAATCCGCACGCCCGAAAATGAGTTGTTGGACGAAGTGCTCGTCAGTTTTTTCCGCCGTCCTAATTCCTACACGGGGGAAGACATTATCGAAATAAATTGTCATGGCGGTATGCTAGTCACCAAACGCATTCTGGATCTTTTGATCCGAAGCGGCGCACGTCATGCCGAGCCGGGAGAATTTACACGGCGCGCTTTTTTAAACGGTAAAATCGATTTGACCCAAGCCGAAGCCATTTTGGATTTGATTAAGGCAAAGAGTGAGCGTTCGCTTGAAGTGGCCGTGCGTCAGCTCACGGGCGCGCTCTCCCAAAAATTCAAAAACTTGAAAAATGAATTAATGGCTTTGTACGCTCACATGGAAGCCTATCTTGATTTCCCGGAGGAGCATTTAGAAATTTGTTCGGATAACACCATGATCTCCAGCCTTCAAAATATTCGCCGGGAAATTCAAAAATTGATCGCGGGATTTGAGCGCGGCGCCATGATTCGTGAAGGCGTGATGGCCGTCATTGTGGGAAAACCTAATGTCGGAAAATCCTCGTTTTTTAATGCGCTTCTAGAGAGGGACCGGGCCCTTGTTTCGGAATTTCCCGGGACGACTCGGGACCATTTGGAAGAGTGGATTGATCTTCAGGGACTTTCGATCCGGTTGGTGGACACGGCCGGGCTTGCTTCAAACTTCAAACACCCTTTGGAACATATGGGCATGGAAGCCACCCGTCAGGTTTTAAATGCCGCCGGAGTAGTCCTTTTTATGGTGGATGGATCAGCGCCTTTGGATGAAGAAGACGCGCTTGTGTTTAAAATAATCGAAAATCAAAAGTCTGTTCTTGTTTTGATCAATAAATCGGATTTGCCGGCAAAGCTGGATGAAAAAAAACTTAAAAGTTTGAGCGGTGATAAAAAAATAATTAAAATTTCCGCCAAGACACGCGAAGGTTTTGATTGGCTTGAAACCTCGGTGGTGGAAATAATTCTCGGGAAAAATTCTGAAGCCGAAAGCGAGCAGATTACGCGGCTTCGCCACAAACACGCGCTTCATGCGGCATCCGAAGCCCTGGAACATGCCGCCAAGGCGCTTGGCCGAAAAGAATCGCTTGAGCTCGTCACTTTCGATTTGAAATCGGCGCTTCAGAGTTTGCAGGAGCTCATCGGCGAGATTTATTCCGAGGATCTTCTCGATGTGATCTTTGCCGAATTCTGCATCGGGAAGTAAAAAGGCGCGCATTTCAAGCCTTTTTTTCATATTTTTTTTGAGGTTTGAGAGAAAAAAACAAAGCAAAAAAGTTTTTATTTGACACGGATTAATTCCTCGAATAAAATGCCCGACACTTTTAACAAGATTTTATTTTTGGAATTTTGATTCAGCAATGAGTGGGTGCAGTAAAAAATTTCCGGATTGAAAATGAGGAAAAAATTTGCGCCATTCAAAGCAGCCTCAATTCAAGCAAAAGAACATTCAAACTCAAAAAAATAATTAAAGGCAAAAATCCCAGTGGCCGAAGTATTCTCTAGCGACACAATATATAGTGGATGGAACGACATTGTATCGCAAGATATGGTAAAATATGGCCACGAAGGGTGAATAGCCCTTTATAAAAGTATTAAATGATCACGGAGGCCCCCAATGAGCATGAAAACTGTTTCTAAAAATTCCCGAGAAAAAATTGAGCAAGGGGGTGGTCTGTGTATTGAACGTCTTCTGACACAGCCCGGTGTGAATCCTCTGGACCGCATCGAATACACTCACCGCAGTTCTGTCATCACCAATCCCGACGGTTCCGTCGTTTTCAAAATGGAAAATGTAGAAGTGCCTAAGGATTGGAGCCAATTAGCGACTGATATTATTGTATCCAAATATTTCCGCAAAGCAGGTGTTCCGAATACCGGTCATGAAACGAGCGCCCGCCAAGTTGTTTACCGCATAGCTCATTCTATTCGGGAAGCCGGAGAAAAATTAGGGGGATATTTTAGAACCGCCGAGGACGCTCAGGCCTTTGAAGATGAGCTTCTTTATATGCTTATTACTCAACGCTGTGTTTTTAATTCCCCGGTTTGGTTTAATTGCGGCCTTCATCAATACGGCATTGAAGGCAGCGGCGGCAATTGGCATTGGGATGCCGAAGCCGGCAGCGTTAAAGAGACAACGGATGCCTATTCCCATCCGCAGTGTTCGGCTTGCTTCATCCAGTCCGTACAAGATGATTTAATGTCTATTTTTGACCTTGTTAAATCCGAGGCCCGTCTTTTCAAATACGGTTCCGGAACCGGCACAAATTTTTCCAGACTCCGTGCGCGCCAAGAGAAATTATCCGGCGGCGGCACCTCTTCGGGCCTTATGTCCTTTTTGGAAGTCCTGGATCGCGGAGCCGGTGCCACCAAATCGGGCGGAACCACACGCCGGGCCGCCAAAATGGTTTGCCTGGATATGGATCATCCCGAAATCGTGGACTTTATTAATTGGAAAGTCCGTGAAGAAAGAAAAGTCAAAGCCTTGATTGATGCCGGTTACCCTTCGGACTTTAACGGCGAGGCCTATAAAACCGTTTCCGGCCAAAATTCCAATAACTCCGTCAGAATTAATGATGAATTTATGCAAGCCTATCTGAATGACGGCGTTTGGCAGACACGCATGCGGACTACCGGTGAAGTGTGTGATACCTATAAAGCACGGGATCTCATGCATCAAATCGCCGAAGCCGCTTGGGTATGCGCTGATCCCGGCGTTCAATTTGACACGGCCATTAATAATTGGCATACCTCCGTGAATACGGACCGCATCAACGCTTCCAATCCTTGCTCCGAATATATGTTCCTGGACGACACGGCTTGTAACCTCGCCTCCATTAATGTCATGAAATACCTGAAGCCGGATGGAAATTTTGATATCGAGGCTTACCGCCATACGGTAAAAATCTTTATCACGGCCATGGAAATTATTGTGGCCTTTGCATCCTATCCCACCGAGGTTATCGCCAAAAACAGCCATGACTACCGGCCGCTTGGTTTGGGATATGCCAATATCGGATCTTTATTAATGGTCAACGGCATTCCTTATGACAGCCCCAAAGCCCTGGCCATTGCCGGCGCGCTTACCGCCATTATGACGGGACATGCCTACAAGACCTCCGCGGAAATTGCGGCGTCCGTAGGACCTTTTCCCGGTTATGCCAAAAATGCGGAGCCCATGCTTCGCGTTATGAACAAGCACCGGGACGCAGCCTACAAAATTTCCCCGACTCATTGCCCGGAAGATCTTTTACAAGCGGCTCAAGAGGATTGGGACGAGGCTGTGGAGTTTGGAAAAAAGTTCGGCTATCGCAATGCTCAAGCTTCTGTGATTGCTCCGACCGGAACCATCGGCCTATTAATGGATTGCGATACGACGGGCGTGGAACCTGATTTTGCGCTGGTGAAATTTAAAAAACTTGCGGGCGGCGGTTATTTCAAAATCATCAATCAATCCGTGCCGGCGGCTTTGGAAAAGCAAGGTTATTCTCAAGCGGAGATCAATGATATTGTCGAATACATTAAAGGAACCTCACGGCTGGAAGGAACTCCCTGGATCAATCACGAAACTCTTCGTGATAAAGGTTTTACGGATCAAGATCTTGTGAAAATCGAAAAGCTGCTGCCTTCGGTATTCGATCTTTCCTTTGCCTTCATGCGATGGACGCTCGGAGAGGAAACCTTTAAAAGGCTTGGCATCAAACCCGAAGATTATAATGATCCTAATTTTAATTTGCTTTCCGTCCTGGGATTTTCGAAGGCTGAGATTGAAGAGGCCAACAATGTGATTTGTGGCATGATGACGATTGAAGGAGCCCCGCACTTAAAGGTCGAACATCTCCCGATTTTTGACTGCGCCAATAAATGCGGCAAATACGGCAAACGTTTTATCGAGCCTATGGCGCATGTGCGCATGATGGCGGCGGTTCAGCCGTTTATTTCCGGTGCTATTTCGAAAACCGTCAATCTTCCTCATGAAATTACGGTGGAAGAAATTGAGCAAATTTATGTGGAGTCCTGGAAACTCGGTTTGAAGGCGATCGCACTTTACCGCGACGGATCCAAACTTTCTCAGCCCCTGAACACCAAATCCGACAGCGCGGAAAAAGAAAGCAAAGATAAGCGCGCCGCTGCAGCGGCAAGCGCCGCCGTGGCTGCAAGTGCGCCGCCGGTACTTCATCGCCGCCGTCTTCCCAAAAAACGGCAGGGAATTACTCAAGAAGCACGTGTCGGAGGACAAAAGGTATACCTTCGAACCGGCGAATATGGGGACGGCACACTCGGTGAAATTTTCGTGGATATTCATAAAGAAGGCGCCGCCTTTCGTTCCATGATGAATTGTTTTGCCATTGCCGTATCGCTCGGCCTTCAATACGGCGTTCCGCTGGAAGAATACGTCAATGTTTTTACCTTCACACGGTTTGAACCGCAAGGTGCCGTAGATCATCCCAATATCAAATTTGCCACGTCCATTGTGGACTATCTTTTCCGCGTTCTCGGCATGGAATATCTCGGCCGTACGGATTTTGTGCAGGTTCAGCCGGAAATAGAAAATCTGCAAGTGGCCCGTAAAGGCGAGCCCAAAGCCGTGGAAATTCCGATTCCCGTGACCGAAGGGCCTGCCGTTAAAAAAGCGGAAACTCCCTCAAAACCCGCCGGTACGAATGGCAATGGGCATCACAAAAACCGCGTTGCCGCGGCCGGAGATCTCAAAGTGGGAAAAGTGGATGCCCTCGATGAGCATCTCTCCCATATGATGGGCGATGCCCCGTTTTGTTCCAGCTGCGGGCATGTCACGGTTCGCAGCGGCTCCTGCTACAAATGCCTGAA
>JACPXK010000017.1 GCA_016196565.1 Candidatus Omnitrophota bacterium
AACATCGTCATTGCTTCGTCGGTTTTCCCCCCGGGCCTATCGGCCCTTGGGGCCGGAGGCGGCCTCCTCGCAATGACGATACTTTTTTGTGGCTTTTCGATATCTGCTTTTGCGGCAGACTTTAGTGGAAGAATTTTAGCCGCGAAAACTCCTGAAACAATTCCTGAAATTTCTGTCCCGAGCAAACATCAAGCTTCATGCGGCGCGTCGCAACTTTCGCAAACGCTTCAAGTCAGCCCGGAAGGTTATTTGAAAAACGCGGTTATTTCTTTGGAAGGAAGTCCCGCTCTCACAGGCGGAAAATTTTCACTGCCCTCCATGAATTTGCTGGATCAAAAGGATTGCCGGTTTTCTCCTCATATTCTTTTGACCGCCCAAGGAGAGCCTTTCAAAGTTGCCAATTCCGATCCGATGGCGCATGATGTGCGCGGATTTCGAGATGCTCAAATGCTTTTTCGCTTTGAAATGGACGAAGGAAGTAAGCCGGTTGAAAAGATAATTCCGGAGACAGGGCGTTTTTTGATACGTTGCGGCCTTCATCAATGGATGCACGCTTATGTCATTTCGGCGGAGCATCCTTATTATGCCGTGTCGGATGAAAAAGGCTTTTTTTCCATCCCCGGGGTTCCGGAGGGAAACTATACGGTTAGAATATGGCATGAAATTTTAGGAGAAATAACTCAGCCGATTAATTTGACCCAGTCGGTCTCAGATTTTAAATATGAGTATCGTTGAAACTAGTCTCAGTGCCTTTTGGGGTTTGTTATTGACGTTTTAAGGGCTTTGGGTTTAAATACAGCACATTCATTCAAAAAAAGGAGTTGTCCCGTGAAAAAAGTAATGATCCTCGCATTAAGTTTGTCTTTTTCTTTTGGTTTTCATCCCGTCTCCGGGTTGGCCCAGGAAGCTATCAAAGAAATGGCTCCCGTAGTTTTTTCCGAACCGGCGCAAAACGGCAATCCTTTCATTTTCAAAATGACTTCTGACGGGGGAGTTTTGGCCAAACCCGGCGATGTTTTTACCGAAGGCGGCCATTATGAAAAAATGACCCTTCCTTACTTACTCGGTACTCCGGCTCCAATTCCTTATCCTCGTTGGGCCGTCCGTCAGGGATGGGAAGGCCGGTTTGACATTGCCCTTGAAATTCTAAAAGACGGTTCCGTGGGGCGCACGAAAGTCATGCGTTCCACCGGATATTCTTTACTCGATCAAGCCGCCGAAAAGTCCGTCAAGACCTGGAAATGCCTGTCCTTTTTCAGATTGAAAAGGATTAATCCCCGATTCCTTCATTCGCAGCTTAAAACAGCCGCGCTGGTTTGGCAGGAAATACAAAACAGTACGGAGCCGGCTGATCGCTGGCTCGCCCATTTTTTTTACCGTAACCGGAAGAAATTCGGGTCCCGTGACCGGCGTTTTTTTTCCGAAACGATTTACGCCCTTTTCAGGCATAAACTTTTTCTCGAAGCTTGGAGCGCGGCCTTAGGTTATGAAAAAGACGCTTCCCTCCTTGTTTTAATGGCGGCCGCCCGCGAAGATCTGATTTCCCAAGAAATATTTGAAGAGCAAATTAAGAATTCTTTTCCTCAAATCCGCATGGTGGAAACCGTTTACGCTTCGTTAAGAAATCACGCTTTCCCCGCCGGCCTTAGTTTTGATTCCGAAGAAGAAAAAATGTCGGTGGAATATTCTTTCCCTCTTTGGCTCGTCCGGCGCTGGCAAAAAAGATTTGGTGCCGAGGAATGCCGCTCGCTTTTGCAGGTCTCGATCGCACGGCCGCCGCTGGTGCTTCGCATTAATCCTTTGAAAATGACACGCGAACGTCAAATCGGAAGATTCGAAAAAATGGGATGGGAAGTTTTTCCCACCGAACGTTCGCCTTACGGCTTGGTCTTTAAAGAAAGGGCCCATCTTTTCGAAACCGAGGATTTTCAAAAGGGATTTTTCGAAATTCAGGACGAGGGAAGTCAAATCATCTGCCAAATGGTCGAGGCCAAGCCCGGCCAAACCGTTTGGGACGTTTGCGCCGGAGGAGGGGGAAAAAGCCTGCTTCTTGCCGCCCTCATGGAAAACAAGGGACGTGTGATTGCGACAGATATCCGGAAATGGAAACTCGAGGAGCTTAAAAAACGCTTTCGCAGGGCAGGGGCCATGAATATTTTTCCGGCCGATCTTGAAAGGATTTCCGAGGCGCAGGAGATGAAAAAGGGAGTGGATAAGATTTTGGTGGATGCCCCTTGTTCGGGAACGGGCACGTATCGCCGTAATCCGGACGCCAAATGGAAATTAAGCGAAGAAAAGCTGAAAAATTTTCATAAAGACCAAGTGGCCATTGTGGAGAAGGCCTTACCCTACCTTAAAAAAGGCGGAAGGCTTTATTATGTGACGTGTTCCCTGGAACCTGAGGAAAATGAAGAGGTGATAGCCGAAATCATATCTGGCCATCCCGAGCTCCAAAAGGTATCCTATCCTTATTCTAAAGACGGATTTTTCCGCCTTCTGCCTCATAAAAATCAAACCGATGGATTTTTTCTCGGCATGGCCGAAAATAAGATGACTCCCTCGGTAAATAATTCGAGGGAGTCATCCTGAGCGAAGCGAAGGATCTCAGAGATCCTTCGGGCTTTCAGCCCTCAGGATGACGAATAATATAGGAGATAAAATTATGTTAAAAAAAATAATGATCATTACCTTTTTTATTCTTATGGGGTTTGTCCCATTTTGTTTGGCCGGCGTCGATGGCCACACCGAGAAAGGTGTCTGGGCCCGGGAAGCGACTGTGATCGGAAGAGGGCTGGGAAATATTATCGGGCTTCCGCTTGAAATTCCGCGCGCTTTCCAAAGAGAGACCGGCACTCATTCCAGGGTTTGGCCCATTACTTTTATCCCTCGCTTATTGACGAACCTCGCCGTTCGCCTGTCCTCTATCTTTAATGATCTTGTCGTTTACCCTTGGGTTGCTCCCTTTACGGATGATCTTTCTCCTTGGACGGAATCCTACGATATTCCCGAATATCCCTGGCAAGGAAATTAAAGCGTTATGTCCGCGCGAGTTGATAAGGCCCCTCGTATTCATGAGGAAATCAAGGAGTTTAAGAAAAAAGGTTTGATCCTTGTCAACACCGGAGACGGCAAAGGCAAAAGCACCGCGGCTTTTGGAACGGCCCTTCGTGCCATTGGACGCGGGTATCAAGTGGCCATGGTCCAGTTCATCAAGGGGAAATGGAAGACAGGAGAAGTGGAGGCCGCTAAAAAATTCGGGGACCAGTTTCAAATTGATATTATGGGAGAGGGATTTACCTGGGACACCAAAAATTTCGACCAGGATGTGCAAAAGGCGCGCGAAGCCTGGGAAAGATGCAAACAAATTCTTCATGATAAAAAACATCAGCTTGTGATTTTTGACGAAATTAATTATGTGATGAAATACAATTTTCTTGATGCGAAAGAAGTTGTCGAAGAACTCAAGAAAAAGCCCCCTTTGAAACATGTCATCCTCACCGGAGGAGGGGCCCCGCCGGAACTTATCGAAATTGCCGACCTTGTCACCGAAATGAAATGCATCAAGCATCCTTATGCCCAAGGCATAAAAGCGCAACCAGGAATTGAATATTAAAGAATGCCCATTCGTTGTCCCAAATGCGGAATGAAACATGATGTGGTGGAATTCGAAAGCGGACGGCGCCTCAAATGCCGTTGCGGGCTCAAACTCGACATTTCCCTCATGCAAACGGTGGAAGATTTCCTGCGCTATTTCGAAAGCGAAGACGAGCGCAAGAAAGCCAAAGAAATCCAGGACGACGCCCAGCTAATCTGCCAAATGATTCTGGACGAAAATTGTCCACCCGTGGATATTGAAATCGCCAAAGATCAGCTCAAGGCGAAAGTTGAAAACTTTTTCCCCGACAAAATCGAAGTCTACCGCATGATTTATGAATCCCGCTTCAATCGTCTCTGGGAGCAATTTAGAACAAGCAGGCCCTCCGAATAGCAGTCCAAGATTAGACGCCGGAATTAGCTGATGTTTGCTAATGCTATATTGCAAAATCAGCCGCCAATAAGGCGGTTGACTTCCTTCTATTAATAAGTTATTTTCCATTTTCACAAAGTTTCAAAAAAGTCATTTGAAACTATCAAAACCCAATGAAATCAAAACTTAAAACCCCAGCGGCCTTAAAGCGCCTACTTTCATTTTGGATTTTAATAGTCTTCCTTATAAGCAATACTTTTCCATACCCTGTTTACGGCGCAAGTCCAGCAGTTGAAGCCAGTTTAAAGATTTCCCCCGAAAATCTAGCTGCCATTCAAATTCCCCAAAATATCGGAAAGATTCAGGAATTCCATCAAGGAAAATCCAGCCAGGTCGTCGTGCTCGTTCAAGATGCCCATGCCATTCCGGATGCCCAGCGAAGCATTCAGAAAATCATCGAGCATTTTCAAAAAGAGTATGGCGTCGGCTTAATCGCCCTTGAAGGGGCTTCCGAGGAATTAGACGCGCGCATTTTTAGAAGTTTTCCGGACAAAGGGATTCTCAAGCGTGTTTTCGAGGAGTATTTTGAAAAGGGTGAATTGAGCGGAAGTGTTGCCGCCGCCATTTTCTCTAATGTCGGTGGCGGCAAGCCGGCCTTTTTTAAAGGCGTTGAAGATTGGCCGCTTTATGAAGAAGGTATCGGTCTTTATCTTAAGGCCTCAAAAGAGGAAGGGTCTTACGGGGCGAAAATCGCGGAATTAAAAAAAGAAATTCAGAAGAAAAAAGCCGAGGTTTATTCCAAAGAGCTTCTGGACTTAGACCGTTCCCTGGAAAGCTTTCATGCCCGTCACGAAAACCTGGCCGCCGTATTAAAGAAGTTTGCTGCTATACGCCTGCCTGAAAAAGGCACCGAGCTTGCCTTGCTGGTAGAGGAAATTCTTCGGGAAGGGGAAGACAAAAAGCTTCTGGAGTCGGAGGTTGAAGGTTTAGCGAAAAAGATGCAAACGTTATTGAAAAAAGGCCGGAAAGATATTAAGGCATTTGATCGAAACGCATTTAATCAAAAATATCAGGAATTCCAGACTTCTCAAATTGCCCCGGAGGCCTTCGCCCTTTTTCTTAAGGAAATCGCGGCCAAACAAAATCTTCCCCTTCGATTTTCTCCTTATGTAGAGGAACTTATCCATAAACAAAAACAGATGCGAAATATTGAAGGGACCGAGATCTTCCGTGAGTTCGAAGTTTATAGCCGATCCGTTAAAGAAAGCCTTTTTCGCAGCGATGAGGAAAGAAAACTGGATCAATCCAGCCATGAGCTTGAACTTCTCGAACGTTTTGCCCGTTTAGAGCTAAGCCGCGAGGATTGGAATGAATTAAATGCTTTGTCCTTGCGAGCCCCGGAGGGGCGAAGCAATCTCAGAGAAAATCTAAAATCTCATTTCAATTTTTACCGCAATGCCCAAAAAAGGGAATCGGCGCTTTTCGGCAATTTGCTTTCGCTGATGAAACAAAAAAAGTCGAACGCTTCGATTTTTGTGGCCGGCGGATTTCACACCGAAGGCCTGACCCGGTTATTGAAGGAACAAGGTATTTCTTATCTTCTTCTGATGCCCCAAATTAAGTCCCTTCCCGAAACGGATTATTACCGCGAGCATATGAATGGAAATGTTTCCTGGAAAAATTATTTAAAGGCCGAGAACGGAAAAATCAATTTGTATCAAGCCTTTGTGCGGGCGACCCGTGACAAACTTCTTACTGGTCACTCGTCACTTTTGAAAATTTGGCGCGATCAAATCATCCGGGATTTGGCCGTGGAAAGGCGCGCCGCAGCGGCCCATGACTACACGGCTTTTATTGATGAAGTTTCGAAAAATAAAAGGGCGGACCAATTTCTGGCTCCCTGGCAAATCAAAGTCGATCGTTTTCTTAAAAATCTCCGCCGGCTTGAAGAAAACCATCAACTCACCGAACAAAATGTCCTTAAAATTTTAAATCCGTCTATGGCTATCGGACTTTTGGATGTGGCGCCTTTCCAACGCCGCCTTTTTGTTCCCGATGATCTCATCGGCCTCGATTCCCGCTCTGAAACGCGGATGGAGAGCGAAAATCCTTACTTAAATAAAGATCTTATTCCAAAGCATAAACAGGCATTTTTAGAAGCTATTCACCGGCTTGAAAGAGAGCTTTTTGACAAAAAAGGAATAACCTTCGATCAAAATCCCTCGGTTAAAGATCTTGCAGAAGTGATTCAGCCGCCATCTTCGGGCTTAGAGCTTGTTTATGCAAAAGCGTTTTTTAATATGGGCAAGGTTCTGGGTATTTGGGAAATTGCTGAGGCGGAAAAAGGAGACGATGCCGGGGCTACGATAAAAATCCAAAAGGTAAATCGGAATATTCTGCCGTCCTTGACGGATTCAGAAGAAGTCATGGCAGATGAAACCGTTCAGGGGATGAGGGCCGGGATCCATAGAATTAAGCAAATACTCGAACATCGTGCTAAAGGAGGAAAACCTATCGTATTAACTTTATTGGGCGGAAACGATAAAACCTCGGAAAAATTGGCGCGAGAGATTTCAACAAGCGGGATACCCGGTATTCCGAGTATTGTGGTGATGCCTGGTGCTGAGTTTGTAGCTCGTGGAGGGATACGAGATGGTGGCGGCGAGAATTTTTTCTTTTTCTCAAGCCAGCCGGACAGTTACTTTATCCCTAGGACTTCTTTTGCGGAATATCCAGAAAACTGGTTAGATTTCAACGGATTTCAAGGTCGCCTTGCCCAAGCTTTAAGCTTCCACTCGCTTGTTATTTTGACAGGAGTTCCAAGCGAAGTGCTTTTAAGAAACAGCGATGTTTCTCCTTTGCGTGTGAGAATACTTTCTTCTTCTAAGAGAAGCGAACTTCTTGGATATTTACAAAACGCCATTGATATTTCGAAAGCGGATTTGATGATTACCGAAAATTTTCCAACCGATGAGGAAGGAATCTCCCGCTCCGAAACGCGAACCCCCCTCCCCCTCAAATTTGATACGATCAAGGCGCTTGAGACGGAGCTAAAAGAGCGAGGGGTAGACGAAGAGGTCTTCACTGCAGTTCTTTCCACGGTAGTTGCTTCCCTTAGCAAACCCCTGAATATTTCAATCGTCTTAACGCCTCGTGGCAATAGCGAGCAAACCATTTTAATTTATGACCGTAAAAACGGCGATCTTTGGTTATTACCTTTTAATCCTTTTGATAACACCGGCAGAATGGTTGGCAACAATACAAAAAAGCTAATGAATGTTGGCAAGGTTCCTAACATTGGGGCTTTTAATTTAATATTGGAGAATGGCTGGAAACCATATGTCCTTGCGTTTAATTATGATAAAAAGCAGGTCTTTTATTTTGAAATCCCGATGGGTAAAGGATCTAAAAAACCTTACAATTTAAGTTGGAACATCGGACCGATTTCTGACAACACGCCGCCCTACAAACTTCGATTAGATGATCGATATGTTTCTGTGGGAGGAAAAAGCTATTCGGTTTATGGAGAACTTTATGACGGAAGGATCGATGATAGCCCTGTACTTACGGGTTCCAGCGACGATTATAAAGGCCAGAATCCCTATCACCAACCGACATTTCCACCTGATCCGAAAGAAAAAACCGCATATTATTCGTTCCTACCCGATGGTGAATTAGCTGCAGGAGTGGGAGGCCGAGCGCAAGTCTTGACCGACGCACAATTGACGGAAGCTAAGCAGCAACTTGCCCCATTTTTAAATAAAATTGGCTTTTCCGAAGAACAGCTTGTTTCTCATCTGGGCGGGGATCTCGATGGTTGGACATTAGAAGGGTTTTATGTGGAAGGCGATATAACTCAAGGCATTTTTGAAACTGAAGATCTTCCATTTAAATGGAAAGTAAAAGATTGGCATCTGTTATTTCGCGAAAAAGAAACAGTCACTCCACAATTAGAACAAAGAGGCGAGAAGCTATCAGTATTAGGAAGAACGGAGTATGTTTATTTGGTTGATCAAAATGGAAAGACGCAACATGTTGATTTGGGCAGCAACTTACTCACGACTCATTACCGAATTTTCTCCATTCATGACCAAGCCGATTTACAATTCCTCGCTAATCTGAAAAATCCTTACAACGCAAAAGAACTTAACCGCTCCGAAACGCGGACGATGCGAAGAACGGCGTCTGCCCTTATTCTCCTTTTTGGTGCCGGGATTACCGCTGCCGTAGCGCTTCCTCTGCATGCGGGGTTGACAAAGTTTTTGAATATCGAGCCCAACGGCTTGCTAAGTGATGCAGTTTTGGTAATAACCAGCACTTCTACTATCGGCGGCTTGATTTTATTGGGCCGATATCTAACACGCCGCAGGCCTGATAAAGATTTTCCTCCCGACAATTCCCGCTCCGAAACACGGGCGACCAAGCAGAGACGAATAGTAACCGAAAAAGATTTCTTAAAGAGAAATAGAAACATCCTAAACGCCGCATTGTCTGATTTCTTGCAATTCTCAGCGTCTGGCAATGATGAATGGAAATATTCATTTTCTGATCTCCCACAATTCGTAGCTTCTGGCTATAAATCGAAATCTTCTCGTTATCAAACTGCGATCGAGACTTTTCTTCGTCTAAGAGTTAAAGGGGCCATCCCTTTCTTAATAGAACAGATCAATCTTCTAATAAGCCATACAGAGATTTATGGATACGATAAAGAGAATAAAGATGATGTGAAAAGAAATGAAGATTTTAAAAAGATTAAAAGTATGCTTGAATTGCTTTTCGTGGAAGAAGGGCATGTTCCGTACGTTTCATGGTCAGGAATAGTAGGAAACCCGATGGCATTTTTGTTGTTAGACGAAGAACTAGAGACCCTCGTAGAAGAATTAGAGAATCAAAAGATCACAAGAGTCAATGAAGACAAGCTGTTGGAGGCCAACAGGCCGGTCTTTAGTACCGCAATATTTAATTTATCGAAATTCTTACATTGGTCTAATGGTGGTGAGTTCATTTCTTATCCGTGGAACGCACACTCTGAAGCCTTGGAAACATTCTTAAGTTCTAAAGACAAACCGGGACTTTATCGAGACGCGATCATGACTTTTTTTCGTCTAAGAAATGAAGGCGCTATTCCTTACCTAATCGAGCAAATCACTTATTTCCAACGCGGAACTGACAGTAGAATGCTTTACAAAACATTCGCCATACTTAACCTTTTACGCTCCGAAACGCGGACGGATAAAAAGAAACTCTCCACATTGGATGAATTGGTTGCTTATATGGATAGCCGCCGGGATTTTTCTACCTATGATGGGACTAGGCGTTATTACCCAACCGGCGAACCGGAAGTCAGCGAAGAGCACCCCTATAGAGAATGGCTTAAGGCGGAACGGCCGGTGCTGACTTATCACAACTTAAAACTTAAAGATGATAACGACCGGCGATTCGGTGACTTGGAGTTTTATACGGAGTCGTCAGGCACCGCCGCGTCTAAGCAAATTTTTCAATTTAATTTTATTTTGTATCCGGAGACCGGGAAAAGAAACAACGCGCTCTCTATTGAAATTTTCGATTCAAAAGAAGGCCCCCGGACGGATAAAGAAACCTCATTTGATTTGGAAGTTGATTCCTTTGAAGTTCCTCTAGACCCTTCACTGCCTCTCCATCTTGTTTTTAATGTGCCGTCCGTCCCTCAAGGATTGGCCGAAATATTTCGCAGCGCCGGCCTTGATATGGGGCACTTTGACCTCAAAGTCCAGGGCATGGAGGAGGCTGCGGGCGAATCGTCAGAATTTGTTTCTACGGACATTACCGTTTCCATTGTGGAACAGGGGCAACGCTCCGAAACGCGGGCAAATGCCGATAAAAAAGTTCCTGTGCAAGTAATTTCTCTTCCTAGTAAAAGAGAATTAATGAGGCTGCTGGCAAATCGATATTCCGCGGGAAAAATGTTTAATTTCTACGGATCGAGCATGGAGTGGAAATCAAAGGGGAGAACGATCGCTATTAAACAAGGAAGCTATACGGATGATATTCCTTATCTTTTTCTGAGTATCTCTTTGCAAGGAAAACGGGTTTTGACGGGCCGGGGGCGTTCAGAAGAAGAAAAAACAGTATTCGACAGTTATGTTGATGAGGGGTCACCCTATGGTGAAGGGGGTTCTGGATCCGTATCTTTTAATTCTCCCGAAACAAACGTGTCTTTCGGGGTGAAAAATCTGCAAAAAGCAATTTATCTCGTTGTGACGGCATCAGAATTAGGCATCCCATCCTCAGCAGGTAATATCGAAATTCTTTTTCTGGACACGCATTCGCGTTCCTTGAAACATTCCCGGGTTTTACGTGTCGCCGAAGACTTGTTCCAGTACCACAATGGCCAGAAATCGTATCACCTAAAGAAACAAAAAAATGTTCGCTTTGTCGTTTTTGCAAATTTAAGCAAATATGCTAGTTCCGCTCCCGACCAGACGCCAGAAAGTAGAAGATATTATGCTCTTATAAAAGTTTTGAAACCTTTGATCCCCCGCTCCGAAGTGAAGAGCGAAACGAGAACGGGAAAAAAAGATTCAGATATCGATAAGGCGCTTATTGACGTGGTAAGGCTGGGGCAAAACGTTAGAGATCGAGTTGCCGCCATTGAAGCATTGGGGAATCGAAACGTCCGTGCCGTTGTGCCGGTGCTTCATCGGATTTTGAGTGATTATTCTAATAGAAACAAAGAAGAAACCGGTCCCAATCAAAGGGCCGTGAAATTAAAATTGCCATTAGGCGCGGAAGAAGAAAACCAGTTAATCAAAGCCAGCCTTGAGGCACTCGGAAAAATTATGGACCGGCGTTCCATCCCTTATTTGATTAATTTCGCAAAAGTTGTACAACCGGTACTTGATTGGTATGAATTGAAATTAAAGGTACTGGCTATTCTGGCGGATTTTCGCGATATCCGGGCAGCCGGGGTTTTTGCCGTCTTTGTTGAAGATTTGACAGGCTCGATTTCGCGCCGCACGGAAGAAGAAGACAAGGTGCTTGGTAATATTGCCGGGGCTTTTTATGCCATGAAATCTTCGCCGGAGATTATTGACATTATCATTAATTTTCTCAGAAGCCCTGTTTCGCAGTGGGAGACCCAATCTAAGGATTTATTAAGCGTTGCTGTCAGAATTCTTGCCGATTCCGGCGATCCTCGTACCGAACAAATTTTCCGGAATATTTTACGCAGCACATCAGACTATAGACTAAAAGGCGGCGATTCGCTTTTTCCGGGTTTGTACAACATGGTTTTGGATGCTTTGAGCGGTGTGCGTACTCTCGCGGCGGAAAAGCTTTTAAAAGATGTGGTTGTGAGTGCTTCAAAGCCAAAGCAAGGAAGATCATCCGTCACCAAAAATTTAAGTGACGAAAAAAGATGGAACGCAGGATTTGATAGCGCCGAAATTCTGTTGAAGGATTTTAAAAGCCATGAGGCTGAAAGAATCGCAATCCGGTTCGCGATTTCAAGCAGCATTGTACATTCCGAATCGGTTCGATCTCTTCTAGTTCGTCATGGCCGGGCTGAAGCGGCAATCCCGGAGCTCGTTGGCTTGTTTCGAACCTCCGGCATACAAGGCATGCACTTTTATCAAAACATACGCTTTGCCGTCAAAACGCTTCATGATTTTAACTGGCAGCCGGAAGGCGTCATACCGGAACTTTTAAAATTGCTTCGAAGCCCCCAATGGGAAATCCGGCAATTTGCCGCGGAAACAATACGGGATTTTAAACTGGAACCAAAAGATGGCCAAGACCGTATCCATTATTTTTTTGGTCTTGGATCTTGGAAAAATCTTGTTATGGCTGGACCTAGCGCCCTTCCTCTATTGAGAAAAGCCTTACGAGATTCTAATGAAAATATTAGTCTAGGCGCCGCTCGAGCAATTCTTGAAATGGCAACCGGCTCCAAAACGGAAGGGGCCGATGAATCGGCAGGGCCTCAATTAGCTGCGGGCGGACAAGCGAAAAGCGAAGTACGCGCAGGGCGAACGGACATTCCGGCAAAAAGTCAATTAAGCCCGCAATTTTCCCCCAGAAATTATGGTTATGTAGAGACTAGCGAAGGTGTCCCGGCGGGTCAGGAATATGACCGGGTTCAGCGGCCGAGCGATCACTTTACAGATTATGCCGAGGAGCATTCCCCCAAAATCGCCATTTTTCCCAGTTCACTGATTGCATCCAGCAAAAAGCTTTCCCGGGATATTCGCCGCGCGGGAGAATTAGAAGTCAATGTGCCTCAATTTAGAAATTTGCTGGGTAAAACACTTCTTCACCTTCTTAATAAAAAGGCGCGAAGCCCCGAAGAAGATAAAATTCTGAGCTATTTTCAACTCATACAATCCGTTTTTCAAACCACGGGTTTTTCGGGACCTTTCTTGGACCAAATGCAGCAAGCGCGCGATTTATCGATTTTGGAACAAACGGAAATTCAATTAAAGGTGGAAGAAGGGGTTAAGGCTTATTTCACGCAGCCGACGCAGCAAGATTTAATCAGCTATTTTATGCCGCATTTTGCCCGCAATTTTAAAGAAGCCATCGTTGATCTTGCCAAGGCCCAAGGTTTTTACGGCGAAAACGCCATGCTCGCGGCCTATTACCGCGCCTTTCAACTTTTAGTAGGCATTACTTTTCCTCTCGACCCTCCGGGCAAGCAAAATTTCGGCGGCCAAAAACCCGCGCTTTCTCCCAAAGAAAGCCTGAAACTCGGTTTGACTTTCTTCCGCGTACTTTATCAATCCGGAGCCTATGAAGAAATCGCCAAAGAGCAGGATTATTTGTCCGATGTCGGCCCTGAAAATTATGCCGCCAACCTTACCCGGATTTTGCGCGAAAATGATTCTATTCTCATTGAAGCCATTCAAGGTAGCGGCGATCTTACTGATTTTATTAATGCTCATTTTGATCATCTGGTGGAAAAACTTGCTTCGGAACCTCGCGTTGGAAAAACAGAAGCCGGAATGGCCCTTAATATCGATGGAATTCCCGTTGTGTTTTTCGAGGGAGGGCGGCCGTCCGGTTTTACCCCGCTCACTCAGATTGGGAGTATGGACGCCAAAATCATTCAAAACGTAGGCGCGCAAAAAGTCCGTGCTTTAATGGAAAAAATCAAACTAGAGAGGAATCTTGAAGCGGCAGATATTCCCAAATTGATTGAGGCCGGTGCCGCCAATTTGAATTGGGTGACGGATCTTGCCGAAGCAATGGCGGACAAACCCATGGCACATCTTACCCCGGCGGAAGTACTTTTAAAAGCTGAAGGGGTCGCCTTAAAAACCGCCAGAGATCATTTTTCCGAAGGGGCTTACGATCTTTACAGGCTTTTGGCGGCTAGCGATTATCTTCTGGATGCGGAACAAACAGTCAAAGCCCGTCAAAGAGCGATCGTTTATGAAGAAACTGTGGCCATGGCTTCATTTGGTGATTTCGAATCTGTTGACGTCAGGCGAGATCCCGATATGGTTTATGTTCCCATGCTCCCGGATGTTTACAGCCTTCTTGGGCTCGCTGCGGCAAAGGAGGGGAAGCATTTGAAAAAATATTTTGGCCGGATTCCTACCGGCATTCCTTCCGCTAGGAAAATCACGGCGAATCTAGAAGCCCTTCAAGAACTTCAAGAAGTTTTCCAAACCCTTACGGCTGAAACGCGTGGTTGGGAAGCCGCAACTCAGGGCAGAAAAGACCGTGAACAATTAGTTCCCATTGAAAATCGTGACCTCGTAAAACGCCTTTATGAGAACTGGCTTCGCCGCGGCCGAATCGCGAACGCGAAACCCGTCACTTTTCCGGCCATGACTTTTGGAATTCATGACATTGATTCTGGGGTTCATTATGAAGGCCAGGTGATGTTTGCCGTGGGCGGCCCCTTAGAGGGAACTGTCCGTACGATGGATGGGCAAGATGCCAATTTTGCCGCTTATCATCTTTGGCGCATGGTCAATGACGGCGGCGAAACGATTACTACGGCCGAACATACGAATCTTATTAATGAACCTCGAAATGCCGGCGCTTTCCAGACGGACCAAGGCATTGCCGAACTTTATAAAGTCCGCCTTGCCGAAACTTATAATCCCGGGAATATTCTTTCCGTTTCTCGCTCCGAAGCGAAGAGCGAAACTCGGAGTGCGGATCAAATGCTTCAACGCAATGCGCAAGTTTTTGCTCATCGTAAAGGTTATGCAGCATCGACTACAGGCAAACAGGTTTGGCAAGGAGTTCATAGCCGTTTAAGCGCAGTACAGTCTGAGGACGACGTTCCCATCGGTCCCCGCGAATGGCGTGAATTTCTCCGGCCTATTTTGGAAGCGCTTAACATTCCGGATTGGCTCGACACTTATTTATCCGAGGTTGTACAAGAGGCCAAATTACAACATGTTCAGGCAGCGATTAAGGCCTTACGATTTATTCGGGGTAAGGCCCAACGAGCCGGTCAAAATGAAATTTTATCTCAGGCCGGTCAATTCTTGTCCGTGCTTACAGGGGATGACTCTGCGGGGCATGACTATAGCGAAATTGACGATGCAACAATTGAAACAGTCCGAAGGTTTATTGATGACCAGTGGTGGAAAGGGCTTTACCAAGAAAAAGGCGTTTATCCTCCGATTGCCAGGACCATACTTGGGAAACTCATTCCTCCGGGAAAGCCCAGCGGATCCAATGATTTGGATTTGCCGTTTGTTTCTTTTCGCCAAGATGGGCCTAACAGTCAGCTTGATCCTCATGAAGAAGTGATATTGATTCAAACGATGGGAACGCCTCGCGGCATTTATGACCGGCTTGGCGTTCAAATTTTATTTCCAAGAACCGGCTTGGCGTATTGGGCCATTCCCGAATTGGACTCGACCTTGAGCGGATTTCAGGCCATACCGCCTCTTGAATACCTGACTCATGGACATCGCCATCTTGACGGCAATCAAGACCTATGGTTTCGAGAAAACTTTGATACGCTTTTTGCCGATGTGGTTGTCCGGCCCGAAAATCAAGATGGTTTATTATCCTTCGTCTCCAATTTTTCGTCCTCCCATGGAATTCCGATTCAAAATATTTTGAGATTGAAAATTACGGGTCAAGTGGGATTGGATTTGACAGATTCTGATTGGGAGCAAAAGGCCCGTGAGCGGCGGGTTGATTCTTCTGACGAAATTACTCTCTTTTACCGCCCTTATCAAGGTCCCTTGACCATTCAGCTAGCGCCAGAGCCGCATAAGGGCGCTCTCGCTCCCGAGGGCGACGATTTACAAAAATTGCAGCGGGGCCAATATTATGAATTCATCACCGATGGCAGTGGTATGCAAAGAGCTATTTATTACCGGATTGCTGAAAATACCAATTTAGGAAACGTTCTTCAGGCAGTACGGGAAGCCACAAGGTATTTTTCTGCCAGGCTCGTAAGTACTGAAATTGGTTCTGAAGATCCCCGGCGCAGGGAAGAAATTTTTCATCGAGCCCAAGAATTTCAACAATCTCAACAACCTCACAAATTAATGCCTCTCTTTTCTGGCGACATTGCGATCTTTGAATTTAATATTTCTTTACGCCAAACCGAAGAGCCGTGGTTTTCAGAAAATCCACCGCTCGTTGTCAGATCTGAGACACGCATGCCGGGATGGCAAATGATGATAGGGTTGGCATTCATTGGCGGGCTTTGGATTGGGCAAGGAGGCATCGCAGAAGCCCAAAATATTAAAAATTTGAATGCGGAAATCAGTTATGTGCAGTTTGGATTAGACTTTAATACCGGAGAACTTGCCCGGCTGGTTAAGGAAGGCAAATTAATCCGGCAAGCGAAGAGCGAAACGCGGTCCCTCTATGATGAGGCAATGAATGCTTTCACTCAAAGATTGGAGAGCTTGGAGCAAAGAATCAACGCGTTTCTTCGGCATACGCAGTCATTATCTTTTTATCGGATTTATCTTACGGCCTTAGGACATTTAGATATAAGGCATTCTGACACAAAGGCCCAATTGGCGGTGTTCGGAACGATGGGAGAAGGAGCGATTATCGATATTAGCAAGCTTTACCCCACTTCCCTGGTAAGTCACGTGCTTAACTCCTATTTGAGACCTCCGTCTCAAAAATGGGAGGGAGAAGTTCGGCCCCATGTTTTTCTCGTGCCGTTTTGGGTACCAAGAGCTGCTTTTCAAAATATTTTTGCGGCTGTAGAAGATGCCCTGTCCGATCAAGCAAACTTCTTTTTTGAAGAAAATCCAACCTGGAAAAAAATAGTAGGAAAATACAACGCAGAGCAGAATCGTGTTGCCGTGGATATTTGGGACGACGCAGGAAAAACCGTTATTGATTTGATCGATTGGAGGAAGCCCGGAGACGAAACTCACAGCGGACTTCCTAAACTTGTAAGAGCACGGGAAGAGACAAACAACGAATTGGTCCAACAGCTCAACTTGGCTTTCACAGCTTTGGGTTATAATTCCGATCATATTATTGCGTTTCCTTCGCGCGATCCTAAGGTCATTGAGTTTCGATATAACGATCCTGAATTTGAAAGAATCCCTTCTCGTTTTAATTTGACAACGGATTTAGAGGCCCTCGAAAATTTCCTTGAGCGCGCCCTTAATCTCTCCGAAAGCCCGCTTGAGCGCTCCTCCCGCTCGGAAGCGCGCATAAAGTTGAAGGTGCTTGTGGGAGAATTGGCTTCGGTGAATGTGAAAGGAGAGCCTGAAGTTATTGATTATAGTTCTGACAACGGGCAAACATTCGCGGCCAGGTTAGAAAAGCTGGCGATGCAGAGCCATTACGCTGCCATCGCGGTTGCGATGTCGGCAAGCGTGCGTGACGATTTAATCCGGGAACCTTTTAGAAGCAAACAATTAAAAGTCCTTGAATGGTTCATACTTCCTGCAAAACCCGCTCAAAGAAAAAAAGAGATCCTTAGTATTTTAAGTTTTATTCATGATGGCCGCGCAAAACAGAAAACCCGCCGGCTTGGTTCTTTGCCCACGCATTATCAAATCGATAAAAATGTTGAATTTAGGGTAGACGAAGGGAAGTCCGTACCTAGAGATTTAAAAACCGGGGTTCACTCAATGCTTTTGATAAGCCCGGCAAATTTGGGACCGGAGCCGGTTCCTGAAGCCGCAAAAAAAGGCGGCCGCGGACCTAAAGGAGATACCGGCGGGCTGCCTTCCAAACGTCCTAAATTTCCTCCGGGGAAATCCGGAAGTGAAGCGAAATCCGTACCGCCGCCTTCTGAAGAAATTGAAACAGGGTCTTCTTCCGTTGAAGAAGGAATTCGTGAAGGTCTGAGGCCCGTATCTCGTAGCGGATCAAGTTCCTCTCCCCGCTCCGAAACGCGGTTGACGGTTGAAGAGTCCCCGGTAGAACCCAAAGGCATTCTTGGGCCTCAAGGGGATGAGTTGTCAAGATTACAACGGGGCCAATACTATCATTTCGAAACAGATGCAACCGGTTTGCTACAAACGATTTATTACCGGGTTGCCGAAACTCCCATTTTAGGACAAGTCATTTCTGCGATAAGGCAGGCCACAGGGTATCGTTCTTCCAAAATTGTAGGCACTGAAGTTGGCGCTGAGGATCCTGAGCGAAAGGCTGAAATCGAGCGTCAATTTGAAGAGATCAAACAATCCCCCTCTTTATTGCCCTTGCAGCCTGGTGATTTAGTTTTATTGAAATTTAATACTTCCTTATTCGAATCTGCGTCAGTCGAAACTGCATCGTCCTCCCGCTCCGAAACACGGACTTTAAAGCCTCAAATAGGCGTAGAAATACTTCAATACGAAGAATTATTTCAAGCACCTGAACCTAAAGAAAACGTGCTGCCTTTAATCGTTGATGGATTGGCTAGATTGGCTGACCGCTATAACGACGTTCAGGCTGTAGGAATTACTGAGGCCAAGGATATTATGAGAAATGGCATGCCTGATCCTGAGGACCTGAAAGATAAAATAGCTTGGTGGCCCGGAGGAGATCTTTCCGAAGTTAAGAAATATTTACAGCAAAACTATCCGTCAGACCAAGGATATTCTTATGGAATTCTTACCTTGAATTTTACCGGGGAGCATTATGAAACAGGATATGAATTTGGCCGGATGATTACGATTATCCCGATTCGCAGGACGTGGAAACGTTTCGTGGGGGTTGGGGCGTTTGATAGCCGCGATGTTTTGATGGATCTTGTGAAGCATCAGCCGGTTGGTTCCGAAGATACGGGATATCCGAAAGTTAACGTGAGATATGATGAGCAGGGGGACAAATTCATCTTTAACAACGAACTCGAGCTTAGATTCGGTCCGAAGGGCCCTTGGGCACGTCCCATTTATATCTCGCATCTTCAAGGGTCATTGATTTATACCGTCAATGAGTATCTTTTGGGGATTGGAGAAGGCTGGCCGGAATCAAATGGTTCGGGCGAAGTTTACAGTCCTATCGGACTCGTTTTTTGGCGTTCCCCAAAACAAGCTTTGGAGAAAAGGACAATTAAATTCTCTCCGGCCATTCGTATTGAAGAAGCCTCTGGCCCCATTTTCGGATTCGAAACACCCTCTGATTTTATAGAAAGTCCTCAAAGAAGAAATTACTTGTTCCGCACCGGGCAGATTCGTTCCGGTCGGATCCGCTCTGAGGCGCGGATGCAAGAAGGGCCTTTTGTTGGATTTGACGGTTTCTATCCTCCCGTTGTGCTTGATCGGTTAGATTATCGGGTGGTGAAACGTGATAAAGAACCCGCGACCTATGTTTTTAAAAGGGAGCTTTACATTCGATTTCAGGCACCGGTTTATGACGACAAGGGCAATCCGGAGATTTCGAGACTCACGATGGAAATTTGGAAAAAGGATGAGGAAGACAATAAAGTTGTCCTTAACATCAATTCTCTACGCGGCATTGGAAATGGAGACATTGACAAAATCATTTTATATTTTGACAAATCCGCCGTGGAGCAGCTTAATGCGAAGGGTATTCAGTCAGGGGGAAAAGTACAGATAGAAGTTTCTTCTCCGATCGGTACCTCCAACCAACGCCAATCGGAGATGATACAAAATAATCCGCCTCTTGTTAAGAAACAGCGGCCAGGGGACAAGGTCAAACAAGCGCGAACAGTCAGAAAAGCGGCAAAAGCAGTTCAAGAATTAGAAAAGGCATCTTTATCCAGACAAAGAGTAAACGTCACGAAGCCGATGAAACAGCATGGAATCTTGTACATTACGGAAACCATAAGAGAATTTGCCAATGATTTTGACGGCCGGTTTAATCCAACGCCTGAGATTCGCAATGGCTTTAATGTGCAATCGCTGGCTGTCAGGGATCAGATGATAAAATTTGCCTTGGAACAATCCCGGCAGAACGTGCCGCTTGCGTACGGCCTCCTAAAATTCTTAACGGGTCAAATCATGCAAGCCCCCAAAAATACTGCCTATCACAAGGCTATTTATCAACGTTATTTAGATTTGCTGAGAATTGCGAATGTCAGTGTTAAACGCACAGGGCAAACGGGAGCGCATAATCGGAAACTTGAAATACTGATTCGCGCACCCGAAAAATCTAACTTGAAATGGGAATCTTTGATTAGCATCACAGACATTGGCAACAAATCCTTCGGGCAAGTGAATTCGGAAATTGTGGAGGAGCTTCGCCGAATTCGGAAAAACGGTTTTATTCAGGAAATAGTCCCGATTACTTTTAATTCCGGTACCATTCAATTCGGCCCTAAAGAAGAATCCCGTGCCTTAAAGGTTACCAATGATGATAATCAGCTTGAACAGTTGCTTTCAATGTCTCTGCACACTCTAGGCCGCTCTGAGGCGCGCAAAGATGAAAATGAGCTGACGCCGTCGTTATTAACCAGCCCCGTTGAGATTGAGGCGCAAGAACATTTTGATTTCAGGTATCGAGGGTCTTTCGAGGTTTCTCCGCGAGGAAAGCAAACCCTTCAATTTAGCTATGATTCTGCCGCCCGTTTATTTGGCTTTACGGTAAAAGGTACCCCACACAACCAGGGAGTCGTAAAAACTCAATCTTATCAAATCGAGATTGTTCCGGGAGATGAGGAGCCTGTGGTTCGGGTTACCAATTTGAATAAAAAAGATGAAGGTGAAGCTTCGTCCGGAAAAAACGTCACCGTGTGGCCGGTGACGTCGCCTATTCTTACGCCGGGACCAAGCTCCGATACGTTGGCGGACGCAGCCCTCGAATTAAAAGATATTACCGATTCCTCTTCATCGGCGTCCCCATTGCCGCCGGCGGCTGAACAGGAAGAGCAAAAAAGTGAAAGTCAGGTCATGACCGAGGCCCTCGCACCCCTTCGGGCTGTGATGGAAAGAGCACGGGTCATTGCCGACAATACTTGGAATGTGGATCATGCCAATATTTATTATGACATCACGCATACGGCGTTTGATTTAATGCTCCGCCTCAAACAAAGCGGAAGTGTTGATGACGCAAAAAGCGCCGTGGAAATTTTTCTCGAAAAACAAATAGACATGCCCGCAGGGATGAATCAAAAAGCGGCCGTGCGCACCTTAAAAGAAGTCGTCGCCAATCCTCCTCCTGCCGTTCCTCAATCCCGCTCCGAAGCGAGAAAAAAGACGAAGGATCAATTATTGGATAGTAAAGAGAAAGAATTGACGCAGCATGGTGTTGGTACTCGCAATGTTTATCAAGGAGAATCTTTGCATTTCGAAAAAGGCGAAGAAAGAGAGCTTGAGCTTTTTGATGGAAATAACCCAAAACCCCTTACAACGGTTTCCTTGCGTAGCCAAAAGGAAAGAGATGCTGTTTGGGCAAAAATTAAAGAATTTGGCCGTGTTGAACGCGTTATGTCTCATTATTTTTTATTCACGAAGATGAATTTGCTCAGGGTTGTTAATGGAAAAGTTAAGGTCCTAAACTTTCAAGGAGATTGGCTTGGCCCATCTTCAGTCGATCTCGTTCTTGATGACCAGCAGAGAGGTTATGGCGCTTACTCCGAGATGCGGGTTCGGCGGGCGGCCAATATCGTGGCCCGTTCTTTCATGGGAGAAGCGCTGGCTACGCGATCTGAAGCCAGGGAAATCGCAAACGCGGGTTTTCGTGGTTTTGAGGGGCCTCTTCGGCAAGCTGAAAAAAGATTTGCAAGAGAGGATCTTATAAAAGCCGGGCGGGGATTTGATTCCGTCACGCGGGGAATTAATCAGCCGGTTATGCTTCACGATCAACCCTCGGAAGATCAGTTCCGTGTTATGGGTGCTGATGATGTTGAAACATGGGTAAGTTACGCGAGGGGTGCCGTTAATTCAAATAAATATGTTACGGTCCGTTTGCCCAATTACGCGGTTGCGGGCTCCAACCGGAAAGTCGCGGATTTAGTGGCAAGCCAGAAAACGAATAAAAATGATCCTGTGGAATGGAAACCTGTTCCGGGAAGCGATGACATTGTTCTTTATCATAAAGACCGCCCTGGCGGTGTTTCTTTCGCCGAAGAGCCGACGCTTGTCATACGCTCCGAATCGAGAAATGACGGAACATCCCGGCTTGATCCGCATAAGTACTTCACGGGCGCCGCGGTTTCTTCTAAAGACAGGCCGGGATTTATTATGGCGGGGCTTCTTTTAATCGCAGATTCCCTTCACAAGCAAATTCCAGATTTTATTGCCCGGTCTGAGGCGCGTGACGGCGCAGGTTTTGTTTACCATCTTAGGAATGCCGATTCTTTGTCACGCTTGTCCCAGCTTGGCAACCTGCTTGTCTTCAGGCGAGCCACCGCATCCGCCGCTTAATCCACATCATTTAATTTGAGTCTGCAGTAATCCGGGATTATCGGAAATAATTCCGTCCGCGCCTTTTTCTTTAAGGTCTTTCATCATAGCCGGCTCGTTGATCGTCCAATAGAAAACGTGAATTTCCCTTTCGTGAAGAAAATCCATCCATTTTTTTGAATCCAAAGAAATTCCGGAAGATTTTGTGGGAATCGAAGCGACAAGCAACGGGTCTTTTTTGATGCCGGGCTTAGGCTTTCGAGAATCAAAAAGAAGGGAACACACTTCTTTTTCGGAGGCAAAGCGGTGGGTCTCGGGATATTTGTTTTTCATGGTTTTTGAAACAATGTCGTGTTTTGAGCCGACAATCGAACGTTTTAGGGCATCATGCTTTTTGACGAGCTCCATCACTTTATCGGTGAGTTCTGCCGAGCGCGGTTTGATTTCGACGGCAAAAAGGCCTTTAGGGAAACCGGAAAGGACTTCTTCGAGGGTGGGAATGCGGATCCCTTTTCCGCGATGGGGAAAAGATTGATTTTTATCCGGATCGAAGTAAAATCCGGCATCGAGTTTTCGTATTTCTTCGAGACGGTGATTGGAAACATAACCTTTGCCGTTGGTGGTCCGTTCCAGGCGCTCGTCATGAAGGATCACCGGAACGCCGTCTTGGGTGATATGGACGTCGAATTCAATCATGCCGGCTTTTAATTTTTCCAAGGCCAGAGAAAAAGACTCGAAGGTATTTTCCGGCATCAGGGCCGCAGCGCCGCGATGCCCAATCACAAGAGGTTTGGTTTCAAACATGGACGTATTATGATCATGAATTCTTCCATTGCAATCATTTTGGTCGAAACGGAAACGCCGGACAATATCGGCGCGGCGGCCCGTGCCATGAAGAATATGGGGCTTTCGGATCTCCGGCTTGTCAGGCCTCCCGCCCATTGGAAAAGAAAGGGCAGGAAAATGGCCATGTCCGCCCGCGACGTTCTTCAAAACGCCCGGACTTTCAAAACCCTTCCCGAGGCCGTCCGTGACAGGCATTTTGTGATCGCCGCTTCGCGCCGGCAGGGAAGGCGCCGCGGCAGGCTGCTTGGTTTTGAGGACGCCCTTCAAACCATCGAGCAAATCATTCGTTCCGGCAAGAAAGCCGCGATTGTTTTCGGCAAAGAATCCAAAGGGCTTTCCAACGAGCATCTTTTATTTTGTGACACAGTCACAACTTTTCCGGCGCATCCTGCCTATCCTTCCATTAATTTGGCGCAGGCCGTCATGATTATGGCTTTTTCCTTATTCGCGAGAACGGATGTTAAATCCAAAACTGAAGACCTGCCCTTAATTTCAAAAACCGAAATGGAAACAGCGCTTGAAGCCTTTAATCAGGGAGTAAATGCCTTGGATTATAAAGAGGAAGTGGCGCTTCGGGTTCATAAAACATTTCGGGCCCTTATCAAAAGAAGCGGGCTTCTGCCAAGCGAAGCCCAAATGCTTAAAGGCCTCAGCCGTCGCGTTCGCGAAAGAACTGGTAGAAATACAAAAGGTAACTGATAGAATAACGGCATAATCTTGGGAGCTAAACCAATGGATGAATCAAAGCTAAAAGAAAATCTGCTTCAAATGATCAAGGAAAAAGCCGTGGTGCGGGGCGAGCGCACGCTTGCCTCCGGCAAAAAATCGAATTTTTATATTGACGGCAAACAAGTCACTTTAGATCCCCAAGGTATTTTGGTGGTGGGAAAACTTATTCTTTCCATGATTCAGTCCCTGAATGCGAATGCGATCGGAGGGCCTACGCTTGGGGCCGATCCTATTGCCACGGCCGTGGCGCTTCTCAGTTCCCAAACCGGTAAACCCTTAAAAGCCTTTATTGTCCGTAAAGAAGCCAAAAAGCATGGCATGCAGAAAATGATTGAAGGTCCGGCCATTCAGGAAGGGGATCGTGTGGTGATGGTGGAGGATGTTATCACTACCGGCGGGTCGGTACTCACTGCGATTCAGGAAATCGAGAAATTAAAAGCGCGGGTGGTCAAAGTGATTTGCCTTCTGGACAGAAACGAAGGGGCCAGCGAAAAGCTGGCCCCTTATCAATACACGCCTATTTTTTCAATTCAAGATTTGGGTGTTTAAAGTCTTCCTTATTTCTTCACGTATTTCATGGCATCATGCTTCGAATGCCCCGCTGTGGTGCTTACAACCGTTTGCGTGCCGTCTTCTTGCGGAACAATTTCAGTGCTGGTGGCTTCATCGACTTCTAAGCAATTGGAATAAGATTTTGCAACCGGAAATCCGTTAAAACCAGGAACCCACGAAGTTAACACGTCCAAAGCACCTGAAGTAACACGCAAGGCTGTGCAGCCTATTCCGCTTCCAAGTCCTGTTAAGGTTCCAACCAAAGGAGGTCCTTCCTGAGTGCCTTCAACCGTATGTTGAATTAAATCCACAAAACAGGTCGCAACATTAAGCAACCCCCGGCCCAGCATGCCTTGAAATTTTGTTCCGTATTTTTCGGATTTTGCCATGGTCCAGACATCGTCTCCGGCATAGGCTTGTGAAGCGAAAAACAAAACGGACAGCAAGGCAAAGATAAAAATGCTTTTTTTCTTCATTGAGGCGTCTCCTTTTTGGTTGCGGATGTTAGGGTGTTAATCATGATGGCGAAAACAATAATGGCTAAAGAATATGATATTTATACGATTGAAGCAATATTTTTCTTTATTGTGCCATAACCTATAGGGAATAAACGAGTTAGCTTCAGGAAAGTCATATAAAAATAACTATCAATACTTGACTTTATATAGTAATCATTGTAATATTTCGTCTAGATTATAGTTATAACAATCAACAACATCATAAAAACAAACAGGAAAAAGACAATGGAACAGCCTAAAAATGAATACCCGGTAAAAAGACCCGAGCGCACTCAAATCATGACGCCTAAAGAAGCTGCAAAGTATCTTGGCTTCCATCTCGTCACGATTTACCGTCTTCTCAAGAAGCGTGATATTCCTGCTACCAAAATCGGCGGCCAGTGGCGCTTTAAAAAAGACGTATTGGATGCTTGGCTTTTAGAGCGGATGAGACGTTAATGTTCGAATGAGTTATTGGCGCGACAAAAAAGTGCTTGTGACCGGCGGCGCCGGATTTATCGGGTCCTATTTATGCGAACTTCTAGTTCAGGAAGGCGCCGAAGTCACGGTGGCGGATAATCTCGTCCGCGGCACGAAAGACCGTCTTGATTCCATTCTCGATAAAGTCCATTTAAAAACGGCCAATCTTTACGATTTCCGCAATTGCCTCAAAGTTTGCCAGGGCCAACAAGTGGTTCTGAGTCTTGCCGCCAAAGTCACGGGCATTGAATACAACCGGTTTAATATGGCCGATATGTTTGAATCCAATATGACATTACAAATAAATGTCCTGCGCGCGGCCCATGAATCGGGCATCAAACGTTTTTTACAAGTGAGTACGGCCTGTATTTATCCTCATGACGCCAAGGTGCCGACGCCTGAATCCGAAGGGGATCGCGGGACGCCGGAACCCACCAATGAAGGCTATGGATGGGCTAAGCGTATGGGAGAAAAGTTGGCACTTTATTATGTGCGCGAAAAAGGGATGGAAGTAAAAATCGCAAGACCGTTTAACGCTTATGGCCCCCGCGACCATTATGATGAAGCCACCTCTCATGTCATTCCCGCTTTGATCAAACGTGTTTTAGACGGAGAAGATCCGGTTGCCATTTGGGGATCGGGAAATCAATCGCGGGCTTTTGTGCATGCCAAAGATTTCGCGCGCGGATTGATGCTCGTGGCAGAAAAGGCGCCTGCCGGCGTTCCCATCAATGTAGGGCATGATCAGGAAGTCACGATCAAAGAACTTTTCGCCATCATCTGCAAAGTCATTGGCAAAACTCCCAAACCGAAATTCGACACCTCAAAACCGGACGGTTATCCTCGCCGTGCGGCCGACACAACGCTCCTTCGTAAATACACCGGATTCGTTCCCTCGATTTCGCTCGAAGAAGGAATCAGAGAAATGGTCGAAGCTCTGCGGCCCTCTCCCTTTAATTCCAAAAAATCAAGCTCTACAAAAGTTGCTGCAAAAAGATAAAAAATCTCGCTAGAGCCTCCGCTCAGGATGACAGAGTCAAAGGTATAAAAGGAAGGCGCGTAATCTTTGCTTTTAAGGTGCCTTGAGAGGATTGAATCGTGACGGGAATTTCGCGGTCAAAAAATCCTTTTTGAAGATAAGCCAGGGCAATTCCTTTTTGAAGTGTAGGAGAAAAAACGGCGCTTGTGATCCACCCGATTTCTTTATCTTCGTTATAGACTTTATCTTTTCCGAACGGCACGGGGCCTTTTTCGAAAATAAGGCCGGTCATTTTTTTTGTATGTCCTCCGTACGTTTTCATTCTCGCAACCACCTCTTGTCCGGGATAACAGCCTTTGGTTTCGCTCGAGGAGAGATCCTCGAGGCCTGTTTCCGGCAAAGCGATTTGATCATCCACATCAATGCCGTAACGCAAAATGCCGGTTTCAATCCGAAAAATTTCCCAAGCCTCCGAACCGATAAAAATCAAACCATAAGATTTCCCAAAGTCTAAAAGAGAGCGAATCATTTTTGCCGCAGCTTTCTTTTCGATGAGAAAATCAAAACCGGATTGGCCGCGCATCACGTAACGAATTGCCATGAGCTGATTTTCCCCAAACTTAATTTCGCGATTTCCGAAAGGAGGCAAAAACTTCAAGGAGGCGTGACCGAATGATTCTACACAAAGGCCGGCTTTGGGGCCGCGCAAGGCAAGCAAAGAAAATTTTTCTGTGACATCTTCAAGCCTAACATCTTCCGTGATTAAAAATTCGTCTAAGAGACCGATAAGTTTTTGTGCTTCATGATCTTTGGTGATAAGCAGGATATGATTCTGCAGGACATAGACAGCCATCATGGCAAGCACTTTTCCTGCGGCCGAAAGAAACGCGGCATACGTTCCTTCTCCGGGTTTTAGGCTTTCGATATCCTGACTCAGCATACGATGAAGAAAATTTACGCGGTCTTCACCCTTGACCATGATTTGGCTGCACCAGGGTTTTTGAATCAGCGCAGCATGATTTCGAATTGCCGCATATTCGGAAATAACATTAGGCATGATTTTGCAAGATTTCTTGGGCGATTTTTTGATGAGGAGAGGGAAGGGCGAGTTTTTCAAGATCGGAAATTTTTATCCACCGGTTCGCGCTGTCATTGCTTCGCTCACTTCGTTCGCTCGCAATGACAGCTTCAAACACATCCAAACGAACACGGTATTTAGTGAATCCATGAAAAAGGGTGAAGCGGCGCGCAAGGTCGTCAGGTTGTAGAAGGAATTTTTTTGCCAGGGATTTTTTATCTTTATCGAAAGGAAACATCCAAAGTCCACCCCATCTTTCATGTCTCTGCTGTTTTTTGACAAGCACCTTGCCGTTACGTCGCAGGATTAAGGCCGCGGTCCTCATTTTTTCAAGAATCTCTTTTTGTTTTTTGACGGGGAAATCCGTTTGGCGTTTCATTTTATGGGCCGCGCATAATTTCGCCACCGGGCAAAGAGTGCATTTCGGATTTTCGGGAAGACAAATCGTGGCTCCGAGTTCCATCATGGCTTGATTAAAATCGCCCGGATGATTTTCCGGCGTTAACCCTCCGGCGATTTCCCAAAGAGCTTCCAAAGTTTTTCCGGAAGCAATATCTCCAGAATACGCCTTAAATCTCGTGAGGACACGAATGACATTTCCATCCAGCACCGGAGTTTTTTCGCCAAAAGCAATGCTGGCAATAGCGCCTGCCGTATAACGGCCGATGCCGGGAAGTTTTCGAAGTTCTTCCGCCGTTTGAGGTAATTGGCCGCCGTGATTTTTAACCAGAATTTTCGCTGTTCCGTGAAGCATGCGGGCACGCCGGTAATAGCCAAGGCCGGCCCAATATTTCATAACTTCATGCCCAGAGGCGCGCTCAAGGGAAGAAACATTGGGAAAGCGTTTAATCCATTTTTGATAATAAGCCGTAACCGTTCTAACCTGGGTTTGCTGAAGCATGATTTCGGAAATCCATATTTTATAAGGATCATCCGTTTTGCGCCACGGCAGGTCTCTGGCATGAAGGCGGTACCACGCCAGAAGAAGATTTTGAAAGCGTAGAATATCCCGGCTTTGCATGGGCCAAACCTTTAATTTTAGGATTTGTTTAACGCCAAGCACAAATAAAAATGGAACCTGCCAATTCTCTGACGAGGGGAATTTTCTCTAAAACTTGTCCTAATGCTTTGACGAACGGGATCATAGGAGCTGGTGTCCACGGGTGAAGCCAATCAAAAGGCGTGATTTCGATTTTAGAAAAACCGGCTTTTTTTAATTTAGAAGCCAGCGGAAACCGGATGTAAGCGGTTTCGTCCGGGCTGTCCCCAAGAGCCTTTTTAAGCCAAGGGATATTTTTTTGCAGCAATATTTGTGGATTCAGCATGTTCGGCTCGCTGAAGCACATCACGCCGCCGGGTTTAAGCAACCGGTAGATTTTATTCACGCAGAAATCGATATCAAGATGATGAAGAATAGAGCATCCGACCACCGCATCAAAAGACCCGTCGTCGGGAAGATCTTCAAAACCTTTATGAATAAAATGGACATTTTCAGCCGAACACCTTTGCCTTGCGCGTTCAAGGAGTTCTGCCGAAATATCGACCGCATGAATTTGAGCGCCGCTTTTTGCAAATTCCTGGGAGAAAAGCCCCGTACCGCAGCCAATCTCAAGAACCTTTTTGGGAGGTTTTAAATCAGCTTTTTCTATCATTAAATCCACGCGGCGGTGGAGCCGTAATCGGCCCGCGGGTGTCCCCCAACCCCAAATTACCTCGGGGTCATTCTCGGCCAAAAATTGGCCGTGTTTAATTTCAGATTGTTGGCGGAGTAAAGTATCTTTATTCATGGATTTTCTCGATTTCAATGAAATAAAACATTCCAAGCAAAGGATTGAGCGGTGAGATTAAAAATTCAAATCCTTTAGCGATGGGATAGGCCCATGAAGGTAACAACTGCCGCATGGTAAAGCCGCCGCTAAAAAGATAGAGAAAAGGGGTGTGAGCTGTCATTTTTTTTAATCGCAAAGCGGGGATTTCTTGTTCGATTTTTTTACGATCGCGAACGAAAAAAATCCAGGGCAAAGCGATATTGGCACTGGAAAGGCGGCCTTTGCCTTTAAGCTGCCATCCGCCATTCAAATCAAAATCTTCATGATGAAAGTTTTGATAAATGATGCGGCCCCAAAAAGTGTTTGCGGGCTCTATCATGACAATTCTTCCGCCCGGTTTTAAACAGCGGTTTAACTCTTTTAAGGCGGCCAAACCATCCGGCAGATGATGAAAGACGTCAATCAAGAAAAAAACGTCAACCGACCGGTCTTCGAAAGGCATATTGACCGCTGAAAAACAGCGGTCAACATGCGGAAGGTCGACCACATCTGAGGTGACCACATGAGGGATGAACTCTTTGATAAATCCGGCGCCGCTTCCGATATCGACGCAAAATTTTGATTCGATGTCAGGAACTGAATTTTTGATCATGCGGTAAAAATCGGCATAGAGCTCACGCAAAAAAGGTTTTTTTTGAATGATTTGCCGGTGCAGAACCGTTGTTTCCGCGGAGTCTGAATCACGAACCGTTTTCGATTCGGGAAGGCGCAGAAAATCGAGAAGTTGGGGCATCATGCAAATTTGAGTTTTTTCATGGCCACCCAGCACATTTTTAAAAGAAGCCAGCCGTGGGCAAAACGCCGGATTTTGGTGATGCCGTAAGCACGGTCCTTGTACCGTATGGGGAGCTCAATAATTTTTAAATTTTGTCTTGAAGCGCCGAAAATAAGATCGAAATCTCCGAAAGGATCAAAATCCCCGAAATAAGAACGGCCTTCTTTGATTTTTTCATAACTTTTGCGCAGCAATACTTTGGTGCCGCAAAGCGTGTCCGTAAACCGGGCATCCAGCAAATAACTGAACGCAAGCCCGAAAAATTTATTTCCCAGTAAATTAAGAAATCGCATGGCTTCTTTTTCCATAGGATAAACAAGCCTTGTACCGATGATAAGATCACCTTTTCCTTCTCCGAGGGCTTGGAAAAATTTGGGAAGATCTTCCGGGGGAACCGTCAAATCGGCATCGAGAATCATAAACACATCGCCTGTGGCGCCGTCAAAACCTTTGCGCAACGCGTCATTTTTGCCTTTAGCCTCTCCCTGATGAATTAAACGGATGGATCGATCGGGATATTGTTGTTGAAGGCGCTGGATTTCTTCGACCGTTCCGTCTGTGGAATTTCCGTCGACAAAAATGAGCTCGGTGGCGGAACCCATGAAAGGAGTGCGTAGAACGGCATCTTCAATATTGCCCCGTTCGTTGCGGCAGGGGATGACAACACTGCAATTAAATTTTTCCGCCTGGGGCAGGGAACCGATAGGTTTGGCAATGAGCCATTGGACAAGGCAAAGATTCCGTATGCCGGGAAGTTTGGCGATGAAACGATTCAAAAAGGTGGAAAGAAAAGGAATTTTTAGCGGTACGAGAAGCCGGTGCCCTTTTTTGACCACTTCGAAACCGGATAAATAAAGAAGATTTTGAATGTCTTTTAAAGGAAGCCAGTTTGCCATGGGTTCCGGCATTTTTAGACCGGCGAGTTCCGCAAGCTTTAATAAAGGTTCCCATAAATAATTGTAATAAGTAATAATAATTCTGCTGTCGATGGTGGTCACGTGCCGGAGTTCAGTAAACGCCTTTTGAACATCAGAGAAAAAGCCGATCGTATCGGAAAGAATGACCTTATCGTAAGTTTTTCCCTTGGGAAGGTCTTCTGCCCTGCCGATTTTCCATTCCACATGAGAATATTTTTGGCGGGCGATCCGAATCATTTCCTCGCTGATATCAAGGCCGGTTGCCGATTGAGAGTCCAGAGAACCGAGCAAATTCCCGATGCCGCAGCCGATATGAAGAATATGATCGGAAGGAAGGATATTGGAAGCGACAAAGGCGCTTATGTCATCATGATAATATTGGTTTTTACGGATCCAGACTTCCCGCTGGGACGCGATGGCGTTATGGAAGTTTTTGATCCGCGACGACAATTCGCTGATCGGCTCGGCATTTACAGTTTGCATGAAGAGATTGAGGCCTCCTTGAAAAGAGCCACAGTCTACCTTAAATCATAAGATTTGTGAATAAGTTGTATGGTGCCGGGGGCGGCCGTCGTTTTGTCTGATTTATTCCTAGATTTACCGGGCGTTGTTTTCTATAATCAACCGCTTTATGAAACCGAAATATTTTATATTTATCCCCGCGTTAATTCTAATTTATTTTTCCTTTCTCGCCTTTTTTAACATCGAGAAGCAGGGCTTGCTTTATCACGATGCCGGAATTTATCTGCTCGAAGCGAAATTTTTGCAGGAGGGTGCGGATCTTGTTTTACAGCACAAAGTTTCCCGGGAGATCGGTTTTTGGAATAAGATCAAGAAACAGACGCAAGGCGTTCCGATTCATTGCGGCAAACCGGGATGGAATTTGATGCTGGCCGCCTCCGGCTTGTTTTTGGGGTTTCAAGATTACCTTTCCGCCAAAATCACGGCTTCTACAGGGGTTTTGATTTTAATCCTGGTTTTTATTCTTTCAAAACAGGCCGGCGGAAATCGTTCCGCTGTTTATTCAATGGTTTTTTTAGCCTCTTCAACCTTTTATTTAATTGCTTCGAGAAACGGACTTCCCGATCAAGCTGCCTCCCTTTTTTTTATTTCGGCCCTTATTCTTTATTTTTTTACGAAACCGTTCGTGCCGGTTTCTTCGGATCCTCCGTCGTGGAAAAAAAACCTCCTTTTTTATTCGGCCGGATTTTTAATGGGATTTGCTTTTGCCTGTAATCAATGGCGCACGCTTTATCTCTTTGCTTTGCTCATGGGCATGGTGGCTGCGCGAATGTTATTCGAAGAAAAACGGTTCGATATCTTTTCGCTGATTTTTATTTTTTCGGGGTTTTTAACTCCGATTATCGCTTTTCAAATCCCTTATTGGATCGTCAAGCAGATCGCGGGCCCCCTCCCCTTCCGCGATTACTGGCAGCAATTGGTCGAAAGATATTATACGAAGGAAGGAATCATCTGGTTCTTTTCACCGGGTCAATTAAGTCAAGAATTCTGGAAAGTGGAAGGCCCCCTTTTTTCTTCGGCCGTTATTTTTTCTTGGATGTTTCTTTCGATCCGATTTTTTGTCCTCAAGCGCCCGCAGGATTTGTTTTTGCTTTTTTTTTCATTGATTCCTTTCCTGTATTTTTCGGCAATGACTTGGGGCGGCGAAGCGCTTCCGAGAACCGTGTTCAATATTTTACCCGTGGCCTGCATGGCTGCCGGAGAGACTATGGCTTCTATTCACCGGTTCTTAGAAAAACGATTTTCTTGCCATAAAAATTTCCGCCCTGTCATCACCGGCTTACTGTCATTGCTGTTCTTATTTTTTGGATTCGCCCGCCAAAACGCTTTGGGAATTACCGCATCAGGGTACTCTGAGGCCAGCGATTTTTTTAAAAAAGAACCCCGCCAGCGGTTAATGATTTTGGGATTAGAACCTATTTGGCGTTTCTATTTGGGGCGGGTTGCTTACGAACCCTATAACCGCCCAAAGACATTGCGGGCGGCTTTGGACATTGCTCGAAGAGAAGGGATTAAATATCTTATCGTGGACTACTCAACCCTTCACTCCAAGTACCGGGCCGGATTCACCAGGGATTTTTTAAACAAAGCTGAGCCGGTAGCCGTTTTCCTAAATCCGCGCGGAACGGCTTTTGCCTATCTTTTAGACGAGTATGGCCTTTATAAAGCCGAAAAAATCAGCCGTGATAATACGAGCGGAAAAATTTATATTTTTTCATTGCCGGAACTCTTAAAAAGATATTCCCTATGAAATTTACCGAATTACAGCACGCTCTTTACCGGAATAAAATCATTCCTCCCATTCTCTCCTTTTTAAACAGCGTCAAATTTCCTTTTTTGAAATATCCCGTTTTGATTTCGGGTATGCGCATGCACGCTCATTCTTTCGACCGTTATCTCGCCCTTTGGATAAAAAAAATCAATTTAGCAAACTCTTTCGAGATTAAATTGATAGAAAACTTTTGCCGGTCCGGAATGTCCGCCGTCGATATCGGCGCTAATATCGGATTTTATTCGATGATGTTTTCACGGGCAGTTGGTCCTGAAGGGAAGGTTTGGGCCTTTGAGCCGGATCCTTTAAATTTTTCCATGCTTGAACGTAATCTCAGTCAAAATGCAATTCAAAATGTTTATGCCGTAAATAAGGCCGCCGGCCCGAACTCTGGGGCCAGTTTCCTCTATCAATCGAAATGGCATACGGGAGATCACCGTATCGTTGATCATGGTGAGGGCCGGGAAAAAATTCCTATAAAGATCCTTGCATTAGATGAATTTTTCGCTGACAAAAACATTGATTTCATAAAAATCGATATTCAAGGAGCCGAGGGCATGGCGCTGGAGGGGATGAAGAAGACGCTGGCGCGCAATCCCAATGTGGTTATTTTAATGGAATTTTGGCCGATGGGAATACGGGAATGCGGTGGCGTGCCCGAAGATGTTTTAATTCATCTGCAAGATTTGGGATTCGTGATCGAAAATATTGACGAACACTCCAATGTTTTGGAAAAAATAATGAATCCCAAATCTTTCGTTTATTCGTTAGGCAATCAAAACGCCACTGATCTTTTAGTGCGGCGTCCCAATCCAATAGGCCATACGCTTTTTCCTCAATAAGCTTATTGTCCTCGCAGTAGTAGCATTGCGCGTCTTCATCACATAAGGCTTGCGAAAAACATCCTTTGCTTGCGGCAGGCCTCTGGGGCAGCAGAATTTATATTTTTAAAATCGAAGGTATTATGCGGCAGGCGAAAGAGGAGGCGTTTGCCGGGAGTTTGGCTTAAGCCATTTGCGGCGTTTGACAAAAAGTTCGGCAAAAAGACGCATATAGCGCGTGTTTTCCACCCCTTGGGTAAAAAATTCCGTGAAATTTTTCACCACCCGCCAGGGCCTTCGTAAAAATGAAAGGGCATAAAAGTTTAAATACATCCAAAGCATCCAAAAATAAAGTTCCCGGGCCGAAACAGACCGGCAGTAAGAAGCATTCGCGCTGGAAAAAAAATTCATCACCGCACTTAAATCTTTGACATCTGCCGTTATTTTCCCTTCCTTTTCAAGGTCCTTAAAATAATCCGACCCCGGATAAGGCGTGAATTTTGACACTGTCACGTCATGGACGCCCATCCAGGCCAATTTTCGAATCAGGCGCAGGCTTTCTTTGAGTGTCGCCCGGGTGTCTTCCGGAAAACCGATGACAAAATAGCAGCCGATATTCATTGTGGTTTTTAAAACGGTTTTTACGGCGGTCAAAAAATCTTTCAATTTGATTTGTTTGCGTATGGCTTTCAAAATTTCTTCCGAGCCTGATTCTGGCGCGAAGGCGAAATTACGCAAGCCCGAACGGTCGAACAGAAAAGCGAGTTCTTCATCGAACGCCTCACATCGGGTTCCGGCAGGCAGTTGATAGTTAAGGCCGAGGTTCCGGTCGATAAGTTCTTGGGCAAAAGCCTTTAGCTTCGTCCGGTTTACGGTAAAAGTAAGATCCATAAAGGTAAAGCCGGAAACTCGATATTTGTTTTTAAAATATTCCATTTCGTCTGCCAAGCCTTTGGCGCTTCGCATCAAATAGCGGCGTGTCCACATGCCTTCATTGGAACAAAAGGTGCAGTCATAAGGACAGCCGCGGCTGCCCAAAATCGGCATCGCACGTCCTAAATTCACTCCGGTAACTTGGCCGCGTTCGATATAAGCTTCGAGGCACCAGGAGTCCCAATCCGGATAAGGAAATTGATCAATATCCGTGACGCGGGCGCGCGCTGGATTCTGCCGGAAAACTTCTCCTTCAAGATAAGCGATGCCGTGAATATCTTTCCAATTTTTTCCTGCGGCAACGCGTTGAACGAGCTCTAAAAAAGTCTCTTCGCCTTCTCCCATGACGACGACATCGAAAAGTCCGGTACGAAGAGAAGGCTCTGGAATGGCCGTGCCGTGTTCTCCTCCCAGGACAAAAAGGGCTTGAGGAAATTGATTCCGTATCGCTTTTGCCATATCGATGACAAGCGGCCAGCAATGACTGAATAAACACGTAAAACCGAAAATCCGGGTTTTATCGGGAATTCTTTCCATGACCTGTTCGACCGTAAGGCCTTGAACATAAACATTTTTTAATTTGGGATAAAGGCGGATTTGATTCATGGCAAGCCCGCAGGCGTCGATGGCGGTGTAATCAAAACCGTTTTTTTTGAGATAAGCCCCGAGATAAGCCAGGCCGATGGAGGGCGAAGGGGATTGGAGTTGAATGTCTTTTAAGACTTTAAGCCCCTGATGATTAATGAGGGTAATCATAGCGGAATTATACGAATCTGGAATCGTCATGTACAGGCGGATTCAGCTTTACCGAGGATTATTCCCTGGCTATAATACGCCTCCCAAAGAGGGGAATTAACACTTTATGGAGCGTTCGGCATTGTTTATTTCCGCTTTGAATGAAATCAAAGGACTCACCAAGCTTTTCCCCCAATTACCCCTTGCCCAATTTGATGAATGTTACGCCCTCGACGGGGGATCGACGGACGGTACCGTGGAATTTTTCGAAAAACAGGGAATCCCCGTTATGGGTAAAGTCAAAAAGGGTGAAATTTTTAATGCTGCCGCCAAACTTACTTCCTGCGAGAATCTTGTATTTTATGCCCCGGACGGCAATGAAGATCCCAAAGACATTCCCTCTCTTTTGGGCAAATTAAAAGAAGGCGATGACATGGTCATTGCTTCCCGGTTCCTTAAAGGCGCGCGCAATGAAGAAGACGGCCAGCTTTTTAAATGGCGCAAATGGGCCAATCAAACCTTCACCTTCCTGGTGCGTTTGATCTGGGGTGGAAAATTGAGCGATACGATTAATGGTTTCCGCGCATGCAAACGTTCCAAAATTCTGGAAATGAATTTGGAAGCTACCGGTTTTGATATTGAGTTTCAAATGAGCATACGCGCTTTAAAGCTCGGTTATAAATTAAGCGAAATTCCTACGCTGGAAGGCGACCGTATCGGCGGCAAAAGCACGGCTTTCGCGATTTCCACCGGCAGCCTCGTTTTGAAACGCCTTATTCGAGAAATTTTTTTGGGCAATTTCTTTATTCAAGAAAAGGCCGCATGCGCCGCGCTATCGTAACCGGAGCCGGCGGTTTTATCGCCCACCATTTAGTCAAACGCCTCAAAAAAGAAGGCACTTGGGTACGCGGCGTTGACATCAAATCTCCTGAATTTTCAAAAACATCTGCTGACGAATTCCTCATCGCCGATCTTCGCGACCCCGCGCAGTGCAAAAAAGCCTTATCCGGGGCCGGTTCTTTGGATGAGGTCTATCATTTAGCTGCTGACATGGGAGGAATGGGATTTATTCATTCGGCCGAATGCGAAATCATGCGCAACAGCGCCTTGATGAACATTCATATGATTGCCGCGGCCAGTGAAATAAAAATCCCCCGTTATTTTTTTTCATCCTCTGCCTGCGTTTACCGGGACATGAAACCCGGAGAACCCGAAATGACCGAAGAAGGGGCCTATCCTGCCATGCCCGACAACGAATACGGATGGGAGAAGCTTTATGCCGAGCGTACGGCCGCGGCTTACGGGCGCCGCTATGGAATCACCATTCGTATTGCCCGTTTTCAAAATTGTTACGGCCCCGAAGGCACATGGCAGGGCGGACGTGAAAAAGCGCCGGCCGCTATTTGCCGCAAAGTTGCGGAGGCCGAGGACGGCGGCACCATCGAAGTTTGGGGAGACGGCTCTGCGATTCGTTCTTACACTTATGTGGATGATTTGGTGGATGGAATTTTTCGCCTTATGCAGTCGGGTCTTGAAGGGCCTACGAATATCGGAAGCCCGGAATATAACAGCGTCGATGAGCTTGTCCATACGGTCGCTAAAGTTTCAGGAAAGAAAATTAAAATTAAACATATCGATGGACCTGTCGGAGTTCAGTCGCGGAATTTCAGTAATGAAAAGCTTTATACCACCGGCTGGCGCGCGAATTTTGATTTAAAGAAAGGGATCGGCCTCACCTATCCCTGGATTTTGGAACAAGTTAAAGCCGCTAAAACGCAAAAGCAAAACCCTTCTTACTCCGCTACTTCGAAATAAAATCAAAAGGGGCCTGGCCCCTTTTGATATCCTTGCCTAATTGGCCCGCCGGCGGGCCAATTCACCCGCCAGCGGGTGAATTGGGAACACGGGTGTATAATCATTGCCAGGAGATTCGATCCCATGGCGGAACAAAACCTCTCAGACATTTTGGCCCAAAATACGAAGGAAGGCATTCTCTATAAGAAAATGCCGGACGGTCGAATCCAATGTTTTGCCTGCGGGCATCGCTGCCCCATTCCCGAAGGCAAGGCGGGCATTTGCCGCGTGCGTTTTAATGAAGGCGGCAAGCTCTATGTTCCTACCGGTTATGTCGGGGCCATTCAGGATGACCCCATCGAAAAAAAGCCTTTTTTTCATGCCATGCCCGGGGCCCGCGCGCTCAGCTTCGGTATGCTCGGATGCGATATGCATTGCCTTTATTGCCAAAATTGGGTGACGAGCCAGGCTTTAAGGGATCCGGTGGCCGGGGCCCCGCCTCTTAAAATCGGTCCGAAAGAATTAACGGAAATCGCGCTAGAGCGCGACTGCGAAGTGGTGGCCAGTACTTATAACGAACCTTTGATTACCAGCGAATGGGCGGTTGAAATTTTCAAGGAAGCCAAAAAGGCCGGGCTGGTCACGGCTTATATTTCCAACGGAAACGGAACCCCGGAGGTGCTTGATTTTATCCGGCCGTGGGTGGATCTTTACAAAGTGGATCTCAAAAGTTTTGACGACCGCCATTACCGCGAGCTTGGCGGCACACTCGAAAACGTATGCCTTACCATTGGCGACCTTTATGAACGTAAATTCTGGCTGGAGGTTTTGACTTTACTCATTCCCGGCTTTAACAGTTCCGAGGATGAAATCCGCCGGCTCACCGAATTTCTGGTTTCGGTTTCTCCGGATATTCCCTGGCATGTGACTGCCTTTCATAAAGATTACAAAATGATGGATAATGACAACACCACCGCGCGTGATTTAATCCGTGCCGCAGAAATCGGAAAAAAATCCGGGCTTCATTATATTTATGCCGGCAATCTTCCCGGCATGGTGGGAAATTGGGAAAATACCTATTGCCCGGATTGTCATGAGCTTTTGATTGAGCGCTATGGATTTCAGATTATACAGGATAAACTATCTTCAAACGGCGGCCGTTGTTCTAAATGTCAAAAAGAAATTCCGGGATTCTGGAAAAAGGAAAATTCCCATAGAAAATCGGACGGACATATCAAACCTGTATTTTAAAAAATGATAAGGTGGTTGATAGGACTTATGGTTACTTCCATGATATTTTTCCCGGAAAAAACACATTATGAATTTCCGGCCGATTACGGATTTAAATACGAAGATGTTTCTTTCGAGACCACGGACGCCGTCAAACTTCACGGCTGGTTTCTCGAGGCCCCGAAGGCCCGCGGCGTTATTTTATTTTTTCACGGCAATGCCGGCAATATTTCCGGCCGGCTTTACAAAGCCAAAGGATGGATCACACGCGGCTTTTCAGTTTTTCTGATGGACTATCGCGGCTATGGATTAAGCGAAGGCAAGATGGAGCATGGAGATGATATTCTCCGGGATGCCCATGCGGCCCTTGATTGGCTTGTGAAATCCAAAAAGTTTTTGCTTTCCGGGATTATTTTATACGGAGAGTCGCTCGGCACTTATCCGGCCATTCGTTTGGCGGCGGAGAACAAAGTTGGAGCTATGATTTTAGAGTCGCCCTTTACTTCCTTTGTAGAACTTGGAAAAATTCACTATTCTTTGATTCCCGGCATGGAATTACTCCTTCGTGATTTTTCATTCCGCAATCAGGATTGGATCGGCCAAATCAAAACCCCGCTTTTTGTCCTGCACGGAACCCGCGACGAAATTTGTCCTTATGCGATGGGGGAGAAACTATTCGAACAAGCCCCTGAACCCAAGGCCTTTCTTTCCATTGAAAATGGGGCGCATAATGATCTTCCATTTATCGCGGGAGAAGACTATTGGGAAAAGCCGCGCCAGTTCCTCGAGCGGCATTTTAAAATTTAATCCCCGAACCAGGAAATGTCGTCCACCCAGGTTTTCTTCTTCTTTTTTTCTTCGGAACGTTTGTAGATTTTAGCGGAAGGTTCCACGCGTTCTCTGGGATTGATTTCCCAGACGTGGCGGGGTTTGGGCAGGGGTTTTTCTTTCTTTTTTTTGGCGGTCATAATTTTTTAAAAGGGGACAAGTCTTAAACCCTGTCCCCTTTTCCTATATGCCGGAAAGGTTTCATGACCTCCAGCATTTCCTTATGGATGCGTCCGTTCGAAGCGACGTTCTGAACGTCTTCCAAAGTTAACGGCTCGCCGGAAAAATTGCTTAAACTTCCGCCGGCTTCTTCCACAATGAGCATGGCCGCCGCTTTGTCCCAAGAATTAAGTTTGGCTTCCCAATAGCCGTCGTACCTGCCGCAAGCCACGTAACAAAGATCCAAGGCCGCGGCACCGAGACGGCGTATGCCCTGGGTTTTGATGACAAAGGACCTAAACAGCGGGAGATATTCATCGATTTTTTCGCGCCGGTCATAAGGAAATCCGGTGCAGACAAGTGAATCATTGAGCTTGAAAGTTTTAGAAACTGAAATTCGTTTTCCATTCAGCGTTGCCCCTTGGCCGCGCTCGCTAAAAAAAAGTTCACCACGGAAGGGATCCAGCACACCGCCCATGATAATTTTATGATTTTCTTCATAAGCGATGGAGACACAGGCGATCGGAAAGGTATGGGCAAAATTGGTGGTGCCGTCCAAAGGGTCGATAATCCAGCGCGAAGCCGAATGCCCCCGTTCCGGCGATTCCTCCGTCAAAATGGCGTGGTCCGGAAAATTCTTTAAAATCGTTTTAAGAATGAATTTTTCTGACTTTTCGTCACTGGCCGTAACAATGCTGAGCTCGGACTTTTTGGCGGTGATTTTACGTTCCATGAGGGAGGATCCCAGTATCGATCCTGCCCCGGAAAGCGCATCCAAGAGTGTCCTTTTAATTTTGAGTCGGTTCATATAGAATGAGCCCCGTATTTAATCACGAAACAATCGAAAGTCAAGAAACGCTTTAACGAAAGGGCTCGATGAAAACTCATACCATTACCTTGATTCCCGGAGATGGTGTCGGTCCGGAATTGGCCGAGGTGGCCAAGAAATGCATTGATGCCACCGGGGTTTCCATTGATTGGGACATTCAGCATGCCGGCATCGATGTAATGGAAAAAACCGGAACACCTCTTCCGGATAGCGTTCTTGAATCCATTCGTAAAAATAAAATCGCCATCAAATCTCCCATTACCACTCCGGTGGGAACCGGATTCCGCTCCGTCAATGTGGCTTTAAGAAAGGCACTCGATCTTTATGCCTGCCTTCGTCCCTGCAAATCTTATCCCGGCGTGCGCGGACGTTATCACAATATCGATCTTGTCATTGTGCGTGAGAATACCGAAGACCTTTACACGGGCATTGAATTCAAAAAGGGGACTCCGGAAGCGGCTGAAATTATCGGCGATATTGAAAAACTCGCAAAAACAAAAATTCGTCCCGATTCAGGAATCAGCATCAAACCAATTTCCGTTTTCGGAACCGAGCGCGTGGTGAAATTTGCTTTTGAATATGCCCGCCAGTATAAAAGGAAAAAAATCACCGCCGTTCATAAGGCCAATATCATGAAATTCACGGACGGGCTTTTTCTGGAAGTGGCGCGCGAAGTGGCCAAAAAATATACCGATATCGAATTCGAAGACCGCATTGTGGACAATATGTCCATGCAGCTTGTGCAGGTGCCGGAACAATACGATATGCTGGTCCTTCCCAATCTTTACGGGGATATTCTCTCTGACCTTTGCGCCGGACTTATCGGCGGACTCGGGGTTGCTCCGGGGGCCAATATCGGTAAAGATTATGCCCTTTTCGAACCGACCCATGGTTCGGCTCCCAAATACAAAGGCTTGAATAAAGTCAATCCCATCGCTCTTATTCTTTCCGGCGTTTTGATGCTTCGCTATATTAATGAAAAAGAAGCCGCCGACCGGCTGGAATGGGCCGTGGCGGAGATTATCCGTGAAGGAAAAGACGTGACTTATGATATGAAGGAAAATCGCAGTGATCCCACGGCGGTCGGCACCAAAGAAATGGGCGAAGCGATCATACGCAAAATGAAGTCCTACGTGAAAAAATAATATGCCTTATCGACTCAAAGTGACGGTGGTTGGAGCAGGATTTGTCGGGGCGACGACTGCCCAGCGGCTGGTTGAAAAAGACATTGCCGATGTGGTTTTAATCGATGTGGTGGAAGGCCTGCCTCAGGGCAAGGCCCTCGACATGATGGAATCCGCCCCGATCGAAAGATTTCAAGCATCGATCATCGGGACCAATCAATATCAGGACACCAAAGATTCGGATGTGATTGTCGTCACAGCGGGTCTTGCGCGCAAACCGGGCATGAGCCGCGATGATTTACTTTTCAAAAATGCGGAAATCGTTTCGGGGGTCATTACCGAAAGCGCGAAATATTCTCCGGAAGCCATATTTCTTATCGTCACCAATCCTTTGGATGTGATGACTTATCTTGCCTGGAAAAAATCCGGATTTCCGCCGCATCGGGTTTTCGGCATGGCCGGCGCGCTCGACTCGGCGCGCATGGCGTATTTTATCGCCGAGGAACTCGAATGCGTTCCGCATGAAGTCGATGCTATGGTGCTTGGCGGACACGGCGATGAAATGGTGCCGGTTCCCGCGCATACCAAAGTGAAGGGGACGCCGATCACCCAGCTTCTCGGTCCGGAAAAAATCGAAGCCATCAATCAAAGAACGCGTGATGGCGGCGCCGAAATCGTAAAACACCTTAAAACCGGCAGTGCTTTTTATGCGCCGTCTTCTTCGGTGGTGCGCATGGTTCGCGCCATTTGGGAAGATAGCGGTGAAGTCATTCCTTCTTGTGCTTATATGACCGGCGAGTACGGCATTAAAGATGTTTATTGCGGCGTTCCCGCTCAGCTCGGACGCAAAGGAGTGCGTGCTGTCATGGAAATTCCTCTTACGGAAAATGAAAAGGCCGCGCTTCGCCAGTCCGCCGAGCATGTGCGCGAAAATTGCGCAAAACTTAATTTGTAGTCTTCCGAATGAATTCCTTCAATTCTAAATCCCAATTAAAACTAAGCGACGGTTCTTTCACGGTATTCCGGTTGGACGCCTTGGAAAAGGCAGGCTTTAATCTTGCCTGGCTTCCTTATTCGATTCGGATTTTGCTGGAAAATCTGCTTCGTCATGAAGACGGCAAAAATGTACGAAAGGCTGACATTGAAGCCCTGGCCGGATGGAACGCAGAAGAAAAATCCGAAAAAGAAATTTCCTTTTCTCCGGCGCGTGTGATCTTACAAGACTTTACCGGCGTTCCGGCGGTGGTGGATCTTGCCGCCATGCGCGATGCCATCAAGGCTTTGGGCGGGGACCCCAAAAAAATCAATCCTCTGGAACCGGTGGATCTTGTCATCGATCATTCCGTGCAAGTCGATGCCTTCGGAACGCCCGAGGCTTTTAAAATCAATGTGCAAAAAGAAGTAGGACGCAACCGGGAGCGTTATGAATTCCTGCGCTGGGGGCAAAAGGCTTTTTGCGATTTTCGTGTGGTGCCGCCGGGAACGGGCATTGTTCATCAGGTGAATCTGGAATATTTGGCCGGGGTGATTCTCACCAAAAAAGTTCAAAATGAAATTTTTATATATCCGGATACTTTGGTGGGAACCGATTCTCACACCACCATGATCAATGGACTCGGCGTTGTAGGGTGGGGCGTCGGCGGCATTGAAGCCGAAGCCGCCATGCTGGGCCAGCCGATTTCCATGCTGATTCCTGATGTGGTGGGTTTTCGTTTAAGCGGAAAACTGACGGAAGGAACCACGGCCACGGACCTTGTGCTTACCGTGACACAAATACTGCGCAAAAAAGGGGTGGTGGGAAAATTCGTGGAATTTTACGGTCCTGGGCTTGACGAACTTGCCTTGGCTGACCGCGCCACCATCGCCAATATGGCTCCGGAGTACGGGGCGACGATGGGCTTTTTTCCGGTCGACAGCCAAACCATTGATTATTTGCGCCTGACAGGCCGCGATGAAAAACACGTTCAGCGTGTCGAAGCCTATTTCAAAGAACAGGGACTTTGGCGCAGCAAAAATTCTCCGGAGCCGGTTTTTTCGGACCACTTAGAGCTTGATCTGGCAAAAGTAGAGCCGAGCCTTGCCGGCCCCAAACGTCCGCAGGACCGGGTTTCTTTGACTTATGTGCAAACTTCTTTTCGCGAAGCGCTTCCTTCCATGTTGAAAGACCCGGTAGCGGGAGGGAATCCTTTAAAAGTTTCTGTGGCCGTAGAAAATGCCGGAGAAAAATTTGATATTCATCATGGTTCGGTGGTGATTGCGGCGATTACCAGCTGCACCAACACGTCTAACCCTCAAGTGATGATCGGGGCCGGCCTCTTGGCCAAAAAAGCGGTGGAAAAAGGTTTGAAAGTAAAACCCTGGGTGAAAACCAGTTTTGCTCCGGGCTCGCAAGTTGTCATGGAATATTTAAATAAAACGGGCCTGATGCCTTATTTGGAAAAATTACGTTTTAATTTGGTGGGTTATGGCTGCACGACTTGCATCGGGAATTCCGGACCTTTGGCCGAATCCATTGCTGCCGGAATCAAAAAAGGAAATTTGGTGGCGGCCGCGGTTTTGTCAGGAAACCGCAATTTCGAAGGCCGGATCAATCCTCATGTGCGGGCCAATTATCTTGCCTCGCCGCCCCTTGTAGTGGCTTATGCCTTGGCCGGTTCCATGGATTTGGATATGGTGAAAGATTCTCTCGGAAAAGATCTAAAGGGGAATCCTGTATACCTGAAGGATATTTGGCCGAGTAATTCCGAAATCGAAGCGGCGATGAAAAATTTGAGATCCGAAATGTTTCAAAGCCGTTACGCCAATGTTTTTGAGGGCGATGAAGAATGGAAGAAAATCAAAACCCCCTCGGGCGATACTTTTGTTTGGGATGAAAAATCCACGTATGTCAAAAAACCGTCTTATTTCGAAAATTTTCCGCTAACGCCAAAATCCCTTAAAGATATTAAAAATGCCCGCATGCTTGTGATGGTGGGAGATTCAGTCACGACCGATCATATTTCCCCGGCGGGTTCCATCGCCAAAGACGGTCCGGCCGGAAAATATTTGATAGAACACGGCGTTAAGCCTGAGGATTTTAATTCATACGGCCCGCGCCGCGGCAATCATGAGGTTATGGTGCGCGGCACCTTTGCCAACATACGGCTGCGGAATTTACTGGCCCCCGGAACCGAAGGCGGTTTTACCCGTCATTTTCCGGACGGAGAAATCACGACGATTTTTGAGGCCTCCGAAAAATATCAAAAAGAAAATATTCCTCTTATTGTGGTTGCCGGAAAAGAATATGGTTCAGGATCTTCCCGGGATTGGGCGGCCAAAGGGCCGGCGCTTCTTGGAATCCGGGCGGTGATCGCGGAAAGTTTCGAACGCATTCATCGCAGCAATTTGATCGGGATGGGGATTTTACCGCTGGAATTTCTGGCCAGCCATACCCGCGACAGCCTCGGCCTTACGGGGGAAGAGCTTTTTACCATTGAAGGCATAGAAAAAGACCTTTCTCCTTCTAAAAAATTGACGGTGACGACGCGGGGCAAAAGCGGCGAAAAGAAATTCGATACCCTCGTGCGCATTGACACACCCGTGGAACTTTCCTATTATCAACATGGCGGCATTCTTCCCTATGTGCTGCGGCAGTTAATTAAATAAGAAAATG
>JACPXK010000004.1 GCA_016196565.1 Candidatus Omnitrophota bacterium
AAATCCAAAACGGGAAGGTTTTCCGCCAAAAACGGCGGTTTCAAATTCAACCGTAAGCGGCTGCTTCAAATAATCCGATACAAATTGCGCCCATTCCGCAAAACTAAAATAAAATCGCAACGTATTACCGGTGTTGGGAGCGCCGATAAGATCGACAACTTCCATGTGCAGCTCTCCTCCGCGGGCATAAATTTCAAATTGAAGAACTCTTTGTCCGGCAGGAAATCTATTTTGACTCAGAAATTCCAATGCTTCACCGGCAGGCAAAATCTCCAAACTTGTTTCGCCATTCTCTGTTATCAATTCTCCGGATAAAACGACTTCATCCTCAGATGGCACATATTCACCGAAAAGACTTTCGAGCAAGTCCGGAGCTGCGGCTTGAGCAGTAGCTTTTGCAAGCAAAGGCCGGGCAGCATCTAACCTATCGCGTATTTCTCTTTGCAGCTCTTCTTGAATTTCTAAATATTCTGTTCGGGGTGAAATCGCATTTACTTCTTGGGGACGTTGAACGGCGAGATCAACCTTCATTTGTTCCGTAAGAATGGTTTGCAGCATTGCAAATAATTGCTGTTGCCGCTGTCTTTGATTCAATCCTTTAAGCACTGCACTTTGTCTTTCAATTTCTCCAATTAATCGTTCAAATCCTTTGGCGATCAATTCCGTGGCGCGCACTTCGGAGCGGGCGGGAAGAATTTGAGAGACAATGTTAAGAATTTCATTTCCGAATTTTATTTGCATCGCTTCAGAATTCCCGCCAAAAGAAAAGCTGCTAAACCAGCCCTTCCGTTTCTTGGCATTGCTTATGGCCATCAAATCGATTTCGATACTCAACTGTTTCCACCGAGACCTGTATCGCTCTATAGTCTGAATGATCAAATCTTCAGGGGCAGCCGAATCAAGGCCAGCCAAATCGCTTTCCAATGGTTCAAAGAAATCCTCCCTTAAAAAGCCTTGCTTCGGATAATATTTTAGAAACGTCTCGATATTTTGCTTTAATTGACGCAGTAGACCGGCCATCGGAGTTTTTTCAGAAGAAAGCCGGAGTTGCTCCATAACTGCTTCTTCCACACTTTGCAAAAATTCCGGATCTTCTAAAAATTCCGTGGGAATTGTCTGAGAGGGACGAAAACGAAATGATTGATTTTTCCCTAAACGGTAAGCCACTGTCAGCCACAGAGAAGACTCTTCCGGTTCTCCCGTAATTTTTGCGATAAGCGATCCGAAATGAAAGGGCCCTTGAGCCGATCGCGCCCACACATTCTCGAGCTTGTATGCAAGAGAAATACTAGAAACAAGAGGATCTGACCGCAGCTTATTTAAAATATCCTCGATTAAAAAATCACGCATGCGTAATCGATCTTCATCCTCATTCACCCGCACTTCGGCCCGCGCTGGCTGGGGCGTACCCAGCTTGCTGCCTGTCCGATCGACAGGCAGCCGCGTTTCGGAGCGGGCGGGAGCAGAAGGATTGGCGATTTTATCCAATAATTTTTTGATTTCAGGGTCGGCAACTTGATTGAACGCGGAGAATGTATTTTCCGCATCGTCATATTTTTTAACAAGGCCCTGCTCTTTGGCTTTCTTTGAGGCCTTCAATGCCGCGGCTACGGCTTCTCTTGCTCTGTAATAGGGTGTTTCGATTTTTTGTGCTGTATCCCTCTTCCGTTCTTGATAAAACTTACCGGCTTCGAGAAAATACCGCAAATCATCGCGCGGTATTTTGGGGACAGTGAATGGATCCGGCATGAGAAGCTCGACCACGCTTTTTTGAATTTGAGCATCCGCCGGAGAACCGCCGTTTTCCAAAACGCGGAGAATAAGGATTATGGCTGCGATATATCTCGTTACTCTATGATCTTGTTTATCCAATTCACTCAGTTTTTTTTCCGCCAAAACCGCATTAATCGCAGTACGGGCGGAATCGGACTTTGCCCCCTCCGATCCCGGATAGTTATTTAGTTTATCCTGCAAATGGTTTGCAATAACCCAGGGATAAAACTGCTTATTTTGCCGGATGTTCCCCAATTGGCCTTGAAGTTTGGGTTCCTGATGACCTTCCGGATTAGCCAAAATTTCAAGCGCTTTAATAATTTGATCCGGTTCGGGATGGATGACTCCCCAGCGTTGTCCCGAGACTCTTCCCGCATTCCCAGCCAAAGCTTCATATACACTTTCATCGAATTCAAAGCCGGGCCCCTCTAAAAGGGAACTCAAAAAATCGGCCAATTGTTCGGCGGAGGCGGCCTCGCCTGCGGCACCCGTCTCAGTCCGCGTTTCGGCCCTCAATTGCGGGATTCCATCTTGAAGCGTGATTGTCATATTGATTGGCGCGAGTGATTCATTTGCGGCATCCAGATCGGCATCGTTTAAGGGAATTTGATTCTTCATTTTTATAAGAGCAGGTCTCAATCTCGAACCGGGACTAAAAGGCTGAGGATTCCGGTACCCCAGACCGTCCATAATCAAGCCAATGGTTGCCGCGATTTGATCGGAAGGAAGACCTCCTTCATGTACCGGCGGAGTTTGATTGGGTCCCCAGGTTGTATAATCATTTTCTCCCTCCGAGACCGGCTTCAAATAGCCGGCATAAAACCTCAGCATTCCATTGATGATTTCAAGCGATTGGCTGCGATGATCTTCCGCCTTTTCTAAAATCACCTCTCTAAGCCTGGTATGAAAACGTTCCAGTTTTGTCTCTAGGGCCTGACCTGGATGCATGTCTCCAGCCGCAGAATAGGAACTGGGCGGAACTCTCAAAAGATCTCGCATTACCTTGGCATCCCACTTTTTTAAACCGGGAGTAAGCAAAAACCATTTCGAAATTTCTTGAAGATGATAAGAATTAATTCGCGCAGCAATTTCCGGGACTTCCAAAAGATCCGTAAGTCCTTCGATTAAATGAGCGGCTCGGTCCAAACGTTTTCGAAGCTTGATGCGATCTTCTTCAGTCGCCGTTTCCGATCTTGCGGTTTTTACTAACACTTCAGGATCAAGTTGATCCAAGGCGAAAATAATCGAATCGAATGCCGGAAGCGATGCCTTGCCTGTTTGGGAAAATTTAATTTTAACAAGCAGTTCGCGAGCGGAACTTTTGGCAAGCGCACCTAATTGAACGCCTACGTCATCGCCGCGTAAAAAGGCTTTTAAAATCAAATAGGCGTCTGTTTCGTTGAATTTATCGCGATTGGCCGGATTGCTTACCATAGCCCTGAAAAGCCAGGCGAGAGCGGTTCGATAGCTATCTTCCAGGTCTTCGCGCATAAATTCGTTAAAGGTATCTCCTAATTCTTCATTGCCGGCGGGCACGGGAGCCGCAGATTCTGGATCCGGATTTGACACTTGGAGTAAGTCCTCGGAATCCGAGGCATCCGGCTGAACAAAATTCAAAACCTGATCAATTGTTCCCCGACTAATCGAAGACATAGCCTGCGGACTGAGCCGCGTACTTAAAGATTCCAATGCAGAAATCGCGGAATTGCTGTTTTGATGAAAATTAATAAGGGCTACTAACTTTGCAATATGCTCGTCGGTGAAAACCTGTGCAGTTTCCGCCCTTTTCGACAATTCGACAATGCGATCAATATCTTTCTCCCTAACCCCTCCTCCGCCATCCTCCAAACTCTTTTCCAAATCGATGAAAGCCTGATTCACTGCTTCAGAAGGACTTAGAGACATCCGCACTTCAGAGCGAGTATCTTGAGAAACTGGTGCTTCAGCAGACGGTAATGTTTGCCGGAAGTCGGAACGCAGCCGGCCGCCTTCCGGGACAAGGGCCAAAGCGAGCGGCGGTTCTGCGACAACGGCAGGTTTGAGAAGATTCAGAACATTTTCCTGGGTGAATTGATTGGCTGCTTTCAAACCGCGAAGGCCGTCGATGAAGCGTTCGACATTGGCCATCCAGCGCTCTCTTATGTCACCCGGCATCAAAGCGGCATTCTGATTTTTCTTTCCCCCGGGCACGATCTCATCGATAAATCTGGTGTAACGTCCTGCTTTTTCAATTTCATTCTTACCCGCCATGTCCAAAATGATTTGATCGCGCCAGGATTTTAAAAGCCAGGGTTTTTCATTGGTAGCCTCACTCAAAAGTTTGTTTCTTGTTCCGCGCACAAAAGCCTTGTAAAGATTGATGCGGCCGCCTTCGACCTCAAAAGAATTTTTCCAGGAAACGTCCCCTTTCATATGGTCCTGGTAATGAGTTTCCTCAGGAATAGAATCAATGCGGGGCATCAGAAG
>JACPXK010000005.1 GCA_016196565.1 Candidatus Omnitrophota bacterium
CGGGCAGTAGATGATCTTCTCGGCAGGACGCGGAAGATGCTTTTTGCAAAGAAAAATTCATCAAATCTGTGAATGCGTGACCCGAAATAGGCCGTTTTGGCCCAATACTCTGAGGGGAGATGCCACCCACTTATTCTGCGAGCCCGCTACTGAGCGGCTACCCCAGGGGTTTAAGGCAAATCTCCCCTCACCCTTATGAGGAGGAGGATGAACGTGAAGAGAAAAAGTATTGGTCCAAAAATTCAAAAACTGGTCCTGCTCGGATCGCTCATACTCATTCACGCGTCTATCGCGTATGCGGAAGCAACGTCTGAAACGGATTTGGGAGCTTTTCTTGAAGGAGTCGGTGATTTCCTGATCAGGACGGTCGGACCCGCGGTGCTTGTGATCGGAGTCGGTGTTGCGGGAGTCGGTATGGCGCTCGGCGACGAGCGTGCCATGCAGCGCGGGGCACTGGCTGCAGGCGGCGGGGCACTCATTTTACTCTCGCGGGCGATTCTCGATTTTATTACGCGCATTGCTCATTTTTAGGAGGAAGAAGTGAAAACACTGAAAGGTTTTACCAAGATACAGAGCAAAAACAAAATTTTCGGGTTGGAGTTCCTGGATCTTTTGATCTTGCTTTTGATTTATCTGGTGGTCTTTGTTTTCTCAAACAACCTCCTTATCAATCTTGCTCTTGTTTTCGGGGCCTACCTTGTCCTGAGGCTTTATAAAAAAGGAAAGTCGCCTCATTGGGCCGGATCCGTGATCCGGTTTTTACTCCGTCCGCGAAAGTATTTTCAAAGACGCGAACTCAAAAAGGACCTTCTTAAATGAAAACCAGCCTTTTGCTTAAAACCCGGGATCTGATCCAACGAGAAAAAAGGCCTGCCTTTTTAAAAGAAATCGATCTTTACAAGATCGAAGATGGGATCTTGCTTGGGGTGAGCGGGGCGATGGGGCAGGGCTTTAAGTTTGGCGGCCGGGATCTTTTGCTCGGAAGCGAGGCGGAGATCGACGACTTTGAACGGAAAATGCGGAAGTTTTTAAATGCGCTTCCCGAAGGCGCAACACTTCATTTTGTGGTCCGGTCCGAAAGCGGGGATGAAGAGTCCCTTGAAGAGTATGCAGCCTCTATTCAGACAGAAAATCCTCTCAATCAAACTTTTCTTGAAGCAAAGCTTGAGGCTTACCGCACACATCCTTTCACGAAAAGAAAGATTTTTTTATTTGTAGTGATTCATCCGGCGAGTAAGAGACCCCGGTCTTCCTTTCTGCCGGATCTCTCAGTCGCATTCGGTAAGAAAGCGCACCATCTTTCCGAGCTTGAATACGGCACATCGAAGGAAGCGCTTTCAGCGGTTGCGGGTGAAATCGAAGAAAGCTTCCGGAACCTCGGTTTTGAAATCCGGCCGCTTACGGATCGGGATATGCTCCATTACCTTTATGAATTTTTAAATCCTGATTATTCCGAAACTATTCTGTCGTTTGAAGATTGTAATTTTCAGGAATATGAGTTTGACCCATCGAGTTTGCGCTCGCGGCTCGCCCTCCATCCTCCGCGCCTTGATTACGAGCATTTTTATTTGAACCATTATTTCTACCGGGCTCTTAACCTCCTGAGACTTCCTGAATCGACCAACCTCAAATCCATGAAAGATTTCGAGCAAGCGCTCGGTAAGAATTACTTTCTCACTGTTACGTTTGAAGTCCCGGATCAGGACAAAGAAAAAGCGGAGATAAAGCGATATGGAAACTTTGCAAAGGCAAAGAGTTTTTACTCACGCGCCAAGGACCACGACGCGCTTGTGCAGGCGGGGGAGACGGACGCACTTTTAACGGAGATTGCTCAGAGTTCGGACAAACTCTTTTATGTTTCACTTTCCGTGATGGTCCGCGGCCGCAGCGCGGAAGAAAGCGCCAGACTTTCCCGCCAGGCTCTTCGGGCTTACCGGGGCTTACCGGGAGCTCGGGGACGCACAGGGGATTGAGGACCATATGAATCACGACCGGCTGTTCCTCTCGTTTCTGCCGCTTCAAGGTGATGAGAACCCCCTCGCTTTTATCGTGCGCTCTGAGGTGCTTACCCACCTCCTTCCTCTCCAGGCGAGCTGGAAGGGAACGGAGCAAATCGGCCTGCTTCTGAAGACCTATCGCGACGAACCGCTCCGGATTGATCTTTTTGATTCAAAGCTGCAGGCCAAACACAGCGTTATGCTCGGCAGCACAGGCAGCGGGAAGAGTTTTTTTACGAACCATCTTTTGCTGCATTTCTTTATTGAGTCACTCGACCATGAAGTGATCGTGATCGATCTTGGCGGGAGCTACCGGAAACTGGCCGGCGTCCTGGAAGGATCCTATCTTGAAGTTGAGTGTTCAGAAAAATATGCCCTGAACCCGTTTCCAGCCAAAGAGGTGTTGTTCCCGGCCGGGAATACGGACGCAACCTTCATTCAGTTTTTAAAGGAACTTCTGCAGCAAATGATTTCCCCGAAGCGGGAATGGGCCTCAAGTGAAAAAATGATCCTCGAGCGGGCCATCGGGGAGGTTTACCGCAATATCGGTGAGAAAGATGCCCCGCTTTTAGGGGACATTGAAAAATGTCTTCGTAATTTCCGGGTTGGGGATGAAGAGGATCAAAAAAAGGCTTATCAATTTGCCAAAGAACTCATGCTTTTTACGGAAGGCGAATACGGCAAGATCCTAAACCGCCGCGGTGTTTTTGATTTTAATTCCCGCTTTACGGTCTTTGATCTTCGGAAGATTTCCCAATACCCGGAACTTCAGGAAATCCTTCTTCTCATCATTCCGTTTGCGCTCAGAAGGAAGTTTGAAAATCTCAATCTAAAAAAGATCCTGGTTTTAGATGAGTGCTGGCAGCTTCTAAAAGACACTCAAGGAACGGACCTTGTGGAAACCTTCTACCGGACCGCCCGAAAAATGAACGCGGCTGTCCTTTCCATTTCCCAAAATCCCACGGATTTTCTCGAGGCCTCCATCGCAAGCGTCATGATCAATAACTCTCCCATCAAATACATTCTGAGACTGAAGGAAAGCCATGACAAATTGGCGCTCTTTGGTCTTAATGAAAACGAAATCAAAGCAGCCGGTGAGCTGGAGGTGAGGCCGGGCCGCTATTCCGAAGTATTCATTAAGTTTGATGACCGAAGCGTCATCGCAAGGCTTGAACCAAGCCCTCTTGAATATTGGGCGGCGACTACCGACGCCTTGGATCTTGCTGAGGAAGCGCGGACACGAAAGGAACATCCAGATTATTCCCATATTCAGGTTCTTGAAGCGCTTTCCGGCGAATATCCAAACGGCGTCAAGAAAATGAAAGAGGCCGAGCATGTCTGAAATCATGGAAGAACGCAAAAGCGAATGGAAAAAACAGAAATGCCGGCGGCTGATCCGGCTTCTTCTGTTTATTGGACTGGGCTTTCTGCTTATTTATCTTTACCGGAGGTATTTATGAGAAACATTTTAAGAGTCTCGTTACTTGCTGTGTTTTTAGTGAGTGCCGCGGTCCCGAAATCATATGCCATGATCGTCAATGACCCAATTCATACCGCGGTAAGCGAACTTCAAAACGCCATTTTGAACTCGGCATTCGCTAAAGACATTGCACTTGCGATTGAAAGACTCAATGAAATGAAAACGCAAACACTCGAGCTTTTCCGGTTTCATGCCGGGCTCGATGACATTTGGAATTCCATCATTGGGGATCCTTTGAGAAATCTGATCGGGCAGGGCAACACCAGCCTTCGGAACGCATTTGCGGATCTTGGAATGAGCACGCCTCAGATTGAAATGTTTCAAACCGCGGGAGGTCCGCAGGACATAAGGACAGCGCTTGAGGAAATCACGGGCAAAATTCCTGAAACGGATGCGCGGCCCTATCTCGTTTTTGACGAGATGCAGGTGGTCGATGCCTTTGATCTTGCCCGGCAGATCCGGGAGGCGGGCGGCCTCACGCGGAGTGCCGCAACTCAGATTGCTGAGCAAGCCACGAACGCCAGCCCAAAAGGAGCAGTAAGGCTGCAGGCGCAGGCCACGTCTCAGCTCATAGTCCTCAATCAGCAAAACCAGGAGGCCATGGCAAAACTGATTGAACTGGAAGCAACCAAAATCGCACAGGTCACGCGCGAGGAAAAACGCGCTGAGACAGAACGGCTCAAATTCATGGAGGATGCTGGTGACTATGCGGACAGCCTCGCTCGATTCTTTTAGGAGTGTAACTATTTTATGGGCGGTCTTTTTAGCGCAAACGATGGATTTCTGTTTACGAATGTCCTTCAGATCCCAAACCTTTTCGAGCAGCCGTATCAAACCATGTCCAGAATCGGTTTTATTTTGCTGTCGATTCTTTTTATCGTTGCGGTCCTCCATGAAAATTTTCAGGCTCTTAAAGGTCAATCTGATTACACCGGCCTTTTTATAAGAGTCCTTCTGGTCGTTGGCCTTTTAATCCTCTACGAACGTTTCTTTATTTGGGTTGTTTACGGCGCTGATCTTGTCTCAAACGCCATCATGCCGCATGAAGAATTTCAGGAAGTGATCAAGGCATTTTTGAGGCAGCCGCTCACCTGGAAAACAGCCTGGAAATTTGACCTGAGACTGACCGCTACCGTCATGAATTATGTGACCTACGCCATTGCAGGAGCGCTTCTGGGGGCCATCATGATGCTCCGCTTTTTGCTGCTGTCCTTTCTTTATGTCGTCGGCCCCATTGTGATTTCAGTGGGAATCTATAAAGGGACCTCCCAAGGGTTGAAGGCATGGTTGACCAGCCTTGTCTCGATTTCTTCGTGGAACATATTTCTCGCAATTCTCATGAAGGTTGTATCCGTCATGAATCTGACATCGATTTATCTGACAGATGAGACAAATTTCATGATGATTCTTGCGGCGAATGTTCTTTTCATCGTGCTTTTTGTGCTGGTCCCGCTTCTTTCCAACCAATTTGTGTCAGGCAAGAGTCTTGGCGGTTTGGGATCGATTGCTCTTGGCACCTTTGCCGCGATTGCCACTCGTTACGTGATCCCAAAGACACCCGCGCCGCCTAAAGGAAATCCAAGCGGGGGAGGAGCCGGATACAAATGAAAACACGCTTTCAAGTAAAGCTCGAGAACACGAAGCGCCGGTATTACGAAGTTTTCGGAGATTTAGAAGCGCAGGTCGAGCTTCTGAAATTGATAAGCCTTCTTTTGCTCGCGCTTTTATTTTTTACGCTCTTTGGCGCATTCATGCTTGCGAAACGTCCTCCGGTCGTGATCCGGGTGAGTGAAGTAGGGAAGGCTGAAGTCATTGACGACCTTGAACTCAATAATGCGCCGACCGATTACGAACTTTTTGATTTTGCAAAGACATTCACAAAAAGGTTCCGGGAACTCAATTCCTATACGCTCGCCAACGATACGGCTGAGGCCTGGAACCGGATGACTTCGCGTTACCGGAAAATAGCGGACCGCGATCTCGTGGAATCCGGCTTTTTTGCAAAATTTCATGATACGGGTCTTTACACGCATATTGAATTTAAGGAAGAATCCATTGACCGCAATACCCCTGAATACGTCAGGATCGCTCTTATCGCCGTAAGAAACATCCTCAATTACAACGACCCGGACTACAAGGAATCGAGCCTCTTTAAAGCTGAGCTGCTACTAAAGAAGGTCCCTAGAAGCGCGGGGATTCCCTGGGGCGTCCTCGTCGAAGACTACCGCGAAATTCTCCTCAATAAGCTGTAAAAAAATTCAGCTTTTTTCAATCAAATCTGTGAATGCGTGACCCGAAATTGCCCGTTTTGGCCCAATACTCTGAGGGAAGACATCGCGAGTCTCCTTGCCATAACGGCATCGGATGACGCGGTTCTTAGCGCCCCATTTTTAAAAAAAGAGGAAGAGATGAGAAAACCAAACACTTTTATCTTCTGTTTTAATTTGATTGTTCTTACTTCAATGATTTTGCCCTCGTCTCTTCCGGCTGCGGAAATTAAAGAGACACAGTCTGGTCAAGAAACCGCCGCTCCTCAGGAACCGAAACAAGATTCCCTTAAAGAGCGCCAGCACTTTAACAAACTGAAACGCACCACAAGAAATATCTACAAGGTGACCATGCGGTCCACCGTCGCGTTCAGGCTGCAGACGGCCCTTGGGTATGTCTCAACCATTGATCTTCCGGAAAAAGCCCTCAAAGTTTTTGTGGGGGACCAGGAACTT
>JACPXK010000019.1 GCA_016196565.1 Candidatus Omnitrophota bacterium
ATTCACCATGAAAGTGATGATTTTATTGATCAGCGCATGGCGATACATTAAAACGCGCCGGTAAAAAGCGGAAAGGTAACGGGAACCAAAAACGGCGTCCGCCCCCTCTTCTAAAAAAAGCCGAATCATGCCGGGAATATCATTGGGATTGTATTCCATGTCGGCATCATGCACGATGCAAATGTCTTTGGACGCGTGTTCGAGCGCCGTACGCACGGCCGCCCCTTTGCCTGCATTCTTTTCATGGCGGAAAAGTTTGACGCGCGGATCTTTTTCCGCAATTTGCTGGGCTTCCTCCCAGCTGCCGTCCGTACTGCAGTCATCGACCAGAATGACTTCCATTTCGGAAATAACATTACTCTTGAGGGCCAGAAGCCGCGAAAGGCTTGGCCCGACCAAATACCTTTCATTATAAAGAGGCACGAGAACGCTCAAACTTAAAGCCTGTGTCACTTTTTATTTCCTTTTTTCAAATCAGGCGTGCGTCGGAATATTTTTTGATGAGATTTTGATTTTCTTGTGTATCTTTGACAAAGATATTGGCCACTTTGTCGGCATAAATTAATTTCCAGCGAGGACTGGTATTAAAAAGCACGGCCAGCCCCCCATTGGCGGGAACAAAAGCCCAGGTCATCCCATATTTTTCTAAAAGGGATTCCCAATTGGGATCCAATCCGTAAATTGTCACATAATCTTTAAAGACCTTGGCCCCGTATAAAGCATAAACGTCGGAGCGCCCGTCCATAAACACTTTGTATTTGGGCCAAAGAGCAAAAATTAAGTAGTCTCCGAAATCATCATCAATAAAACCATTTCCTTCCTACGGCTTTCCAAATCCAACTCGTGAGCTCGCTCTTCTTTGATGTTTTGGCCGGTTGTTTTTGAAAAAATGGCCGCAGCGCGGGAAGCTGCGTATCGATAAGACTTTTGGTTTGCTCGGCCCAAATCGGCACTGTGATTAAAACAGCCGTTGGAATGTGCCGGATCGAGCTGAGTGAAATATGGAGAGCAAGAATAAGGAAAAGTAATTGAAAAATATTCATGGAGGCTGAAGAGAAAGCAAAAGTGATGGTCATCAAAATCAAATAGACTCCGAAAGCGGGAAACGCATGAAAATCGGGAGAAACGAGTTCCCGGATATTATTGAAAATCTTGGACAAAAGCTCGAAAGGAAAGACCAGCATATAAAATCCGTCGGGATTAATTGAAGCCGCCACCGCGCACGCGAAAAACGTAAGGGCAAAAACTTTGGCTTTTTCCAAATGTCGATTTCGCTCGCTCTGGTTTTGCAGTGCCCGCCATAAATTGCCCGTGATATAAATAGCGATGAAAGCCGTCCCCAATACAAACCCGGCATGGACATTCACCCATAAAATCATCAGCAGAGGTAAAAAATAAAGTTTGTTGGTGTTTTCGTTCTGATATTTTTCCAGCACACGGTAAAAAACCCAATAAAAGAGAAGAGAGAAAATATGCGGACGGGCCAGCCAATGCAGTCTGGAATTGAAAAGCATCAGTCCCATCAGGAGAATCGCAGCCAGCGGATAAGTGCGCTTTCTCAAATCTTCAAAAACCAGGCTGTGCACCCAGGCAATGAGAAAGGAAAAGAAGATAATCACGCCGGCAAAACCGCTCCAGCCGTAAATTAAGGCCGTCAAAGTTTGAGAGAGCCATTCGTAAGGGCCCCATTTCAAATTGGGGACAAAAGAGAAAATGTTTTCTTTGGGAAACCCATGGGTACTTAGAATCACTTGTCCGGCCCGGATATGGAGGGAGGTATCGCCGTCCATAAGCAAAGTCTGGCCTCTAACGGCCACAAAAATGAAAAGCAGCAGAAAAAAGAAATCGCCGGGTTGAGGCGTAAAAATGGATTTTGTACGATTAATCAGTGTTTTTTTCATTCAAGCCCTCTAGGGATTACTTTTTATTTACGGCACAAAGAAGAGCGGACTAAACCAAGGCTCCGTAACCCCTTAACGGCGTTTGACATTTTGCTTATTCCCCCTATAATGGCCGAAATATGATTACGACTTCTTATTTTTATCATTATCTCTTCATTTTTGTCTTTGTTTTGTTCGCGCTGGTCTTCCCCGTCCTTCCTATTTTGGTGGCTTATTTCGTGGCCCCTAAAAAACCCTCTAAAATCAAAAACGCCAGTTATGAATGCGGCCTCGAAGCCGAGGGAGACTCCTGGATTCAATTCCGCGTTCAATATTACATTTTTGCCCTCATTTTCCTGGTTTTTGATATTGAAACGATTTTTATTTACCCCTGGGCCGTGGCCTTTAAGCAATTGGGGCTTTTTGCTTTTATTGAAATGATTATTTTTATTGGGATTCTGGCTTTGGCGCTGGTTTATGCCTGGCGCAAAAATGCCTTGGAGTGGGAATAATAACAAGGAAGCTTTAAATGGCTTTTGCGAAGAATCAGAATACGGTGGATGACGGTTTAAAAAGCGAACTTGCCAAAAAAGGCATTGTCGTCACCACCATGAATGATCTCTATAATTGGGGACGGCGTTCCTCGATTTGGCCCATGCAATTCGGCCTTGCCTGCTGCGCCATTGAAATGATCGCCACCGCCTGCGCCCGGTACGATATCGCCCGCTTCGGCGCCGAGCTTTTCCGCCCTTCTCCCCGCCAATCCGATCTCATTATTATTGCCGGGACCGTCACCAAGAAAATGGCCCCTCAGGTTGTCCGGCTTTACAATCAAATGGCCGAGCCCAAATACGTCATCACCATGGGCGCCTGCTCCATTGCCGGCGGGCCTTTCATTGATGGTTATAATGTTCTCCGCGGTATTGACCGCTATATTCCGGTGGATGTGCATCTGCCCGGCTGTCCTCCGCGCCCCGAAGCCCTTCTCTACGGCCTCATGGAACTTCAGAAGAAAATCGACAGCCAGGAAATCGAAACCTCGGAATGGTATCAAAAAGGTTTAAAGCGCGAATACCCGGTGCCCGAATTCGGCCCGTACGGTTTGATTCCCAAATATAATCCCGACGTTTGGAATCCCCGCAAAGTGGATTATCGCAAAGATCGTTACGGCGAGCCCATTCTTATCGGGAAAAAGACAAAAGCTCCGAATTTGGATATTGTCGCTGCTCCAAAACCTGCGCCGCCGCCTGCACCACCTGCACCGCCTGCGGCCGGAGGGAAAGTATGAATGCCGAGGCAATCAAATCCAAAATTGAATCCGCTTTGCACGGAGTCACGCTTAAACTTTCACGCGAATCTATAGTGATTGAAAATCCCGCCGATCTCCCTAAAGTTATGAAATTCCTGAAAGAATCCCCTGACTTT
>JACPXK010000020.1 GCA_016196565.1 Candidatus Omnitrophota bacterium
GAACTTTTTGCGACGGACGTCAATCACGATGGCGTCACTGATTTGGGTGATTCAGAAGCCTATCGCGTCAATCTGACCAAGCCTTCGACAACTCTTTGGGCAACTCAATATGATTCCAAAGAAGGCGGTTTTGCCGGAGAGAATCCTTGGATAACACCCGATGGCATTTCCATGATCATGCCGGCGAACCGGTCTATCAGCTACTTATATGATGTGGAAACTGCCGGGACTTATGATTTGGGGCTTTCGCTGCGCATGGCGGCCAGTGCCGGTATTCATGGAAAAAATTACATTTACCGCATGGAAGTTTTGGTGGATGGGCAATCGGCCGGTGAAATCCGGATTGCCGCGGACGGCGATGAATATCGCATGGGCGAAGTGCCGGCTGATTTCACTGCGGGAATTCATCAAGTCACTTTCCGCTGGGTGAATGATGCGCAAATCCCAGGCGGCCATGGTTTAGAAATTCGCAGCACTTATATGCGCGCCTCATCGCAGGACATACGTCTTGATCAAAATAAAGACGGCGCAGTCAGCGTGGAAGACTATTTGTTGTGGCAGGATCAGAATCCTGTGACAAGCCGTATTCAAACTCTGAGAATTAATCAAACTGATTATGATGTCATACGCTATGAATTGCCGGGCACGCCGATGGCGTTCCGTTCCGCCGACAAACGCTATCTAAGTGATGCTCAACGTCAAACCGTCATTATCGAAGGCGTGAGTTATCACATTAAAGAACTTGCCGACAATGCCGTCGAGCTTCGTGAAATTCTTGCCGGAGATGTGGATGCCAATGGATTGGTCGACCGCAATGATTTGACCACACTTAATAATCAGCTCGCGCAGTATTCAAAAACTCTGCAAGGTGTCGACTTCGCGATTAAAAGCGATGCATTCCGTTACAGCGAAAGCTCAATTGTGAGCGCTGCGGATGCTGAAGCGAAATACAATTTCAGCGTGCCTCAGGATGGATGGTATGTGCTGGAAGTGGATGGCGGTTCTGCCGGAACTTTTGCTTATCCGGCCCAGCATTTCTTTAATCTGTAAATCTCCGAAAATGGTCAAAAGGCCGGAGATGTGCGCATTTCTACTGGCGATTTCGCCAAGGGAGAGAAAACCGTCCGGATCTATCTGACGCAAGGGGATCACGGTATTTCCATTCGCTGGAACAATCAATCAGACGCCCCCGGCGGAGTCTTGAAAATCAATCGTGCCAGCCTGCGCAGCGCAGCAATGAGTGACGGCGCTGACCTTGATCGCGATGGCCAGATCACAGAAAACGACATCATGACATGGCTTTTGAAAAATCCGGATCAAGGCTTGCTTAAGAGAGCTTCTATTAATGGGTCAGAATATACGGTTGTGACCTTGCCGTCGGGATCGATGCGCTTCAGCCGCGATCTTTCCAGCTGGGTGGAAAGTTCCAAGGATGGCCGTGAAGTCACGCTTGAAAATAAAACTTATCTCGTTACGCGCGAAAAAACCACCGGACTTTTGGTTTTTGAAGAAAAACTGACCGGCGATATTAATTTAGATGGAAATGTGACGGAATCCGACCTTGCGGCATTGACTCAAATGGCGGCGCTTGAATCTTACCGCATTGCGGGCCGCGATTTCGATACGATCGGGAAAAATTGGACCGTGACGGCGGACGGAAGCCGTTTTGTGGCGGATCGCGATACGCAAATCGACTATACCTTTGATGTGAGAACGGACGGCGATTATGAGCTCGGGTTTATTCTTCGCAATACTCAGTCGAATATGGATTGGTATCGCTTCGAATTGGACGTCATGATTGATGGTTCGCTCGTCGAAACCTCCCGCATTGCTTCCCAGACGACGTTGGCGGAACTTAAAACCATCGCTTCTCTCAAAGCCGGTCGTCATACCGTGCGTTATCTCTGGAAAAATAATCGCGATTCGATTACGTCACTTGATCCTACGGTTTATGCACAAAATGGTCCGGCGCGGCTTGAAACCGACGGTTTGGCCGTGCGTGCAAAAGGAAATAATTCGAATTTTGATAAAACGGGAGACGGAATTGTTAATACTGAAGATGTGATTCGCTGGGTCATGGAAAATCCGACCAGCGCGGCCAGCCATCCCATTCGTTTGAATGACAAAACTTATTTTGTGACGGAAAGAATTGCCGGACAGTATGTGCTTTATGATCCTGCGGCGGATGCTTTTATCGTGAGCGAAGCAAATCGCAGCTTACTGACGGTGAGCGGCAAGGATTATGTGGTGTTGGAAGATGCGGCCGGCATCATGATTCTCGCCGAACATGCGGCGGGGGACGTGAATCTGGACGGATCGGTTGACAGCAAAGATTGGGATTATGCCTTCCGCCAAGCTTCCTATTACAACGCGCGTTATGACGGGCGCGATTACTTTTCCCAAAGCGGCTCCTGGATTCAACAGGCCGATGGAAGCATTGTTAATTCCGCCAATGCGATGAGCGGTATTGAGTACCGTTTTGATGTTCCGGAAACGGGATATTATGAAATTGCTTTGAATGCAAAAAATTCAAATCCCGGCAGTGCGGAAGCCCACTCCCGCATGTTTATCGACCTTACTTCAGACGGCCGTTCGCTTGGCCGCATACGCCTGGACGCCGCCAATTCCGCCTTTGCGGAAAAGAGCATTATCGTTTTCCTGGAAAAAGGAATTCGCGATATAGATTTTAATTGGACGAATGCCGAGCCGCAGAATGCTTGGGCGATTAAGAACGTTACGCTGCATGATGGGCGCTATGACCGGTTCATGATGGATCTTCTCGAGCTCCAGACACTTATTCCTGAAACAAAAAGTATTGCTCTTGTTGATCTTGAGGGGACTCAATATTTCGCCGAAAAGCGCGTGAACGGAACTTATCGATTCCTCGCCGCTCAAAACCTTCAGGCGACATGGATTGAAAGCGACAGCGAAGGTCGCAAAGTTCAAATTGGCGGCCGCACTTATCTCATTTTTGAAGTGAAGCAGGGTGCGGATGCCGGCAAGGTTTCCTTAAAAGAATGGATGCGTGAGGACATCAATTTAGATGGGGCTGTCACCGTCGAAGATTTCGCAGCCTTGATCGATTTGTCCGCCAAATCTCAGGCCCGTCTGCGTGCGATTGACTACACGCAAATCGGCGGAATTTCTAGCTGGAAATTGGCCGAATCTGGAACGTCTCTGCTGGCTCAAGGTGAGGCCGGGGGATTGCAATTTGATTTTAAAGCCGGCGATTCGGGTCTTTATAATGTAGGCCTTTTCCTCAAAGACGCCTCTTCTGCAGCGGTATCTGCTGATTATCGATTCGATATCGCGGTTTATGTGGACGGAGTTCATCAAGCCAATTTACGTTCCGCCTTAAGCCGGACAAATCCGCAGTATTTGGAAACAGCACTGAAGCTTGCCGCCGGCGATCACAAAATTGAATTTATCTGGAGAAATCCGAA
>JACPXK010000021.1 GCA_016196565.1 Candidatus Omnitrophota bacterium
GCCCGCTCCGAAATCCGTCAAGGATTTCGAACGTTGGCGGTGCCGGAAGCATTGGCTCCGGCCCGCTCTGAAATGCGTGCAACGGTGACCAAGGAGGTTCCCAGTATTCCTTACGGCGGGATTCTTTCTGAAGCTGGGGAATTTCCTTTGGGTGACGAAGAGCGGCGTTTAATCGCACAAGGGCAGGAAGAAATTCTTAACTGGATGATTCATGATGCGGAAATAAAACCCCTTATGAAGCGGCTCGCGCAGCTTGGTTACGGGGAATGGTATTTTAGTTCCGTCTCTGAGCGATGGGCGAATTTTTCATCCTTTGTTCTCGGAGTGGATCAAGCAATTTCTAAGGAAGCATTCGATTATTTCGGCCGGCTATGGCAGAGGCAGTTCAAACGGCCGTTTTTTGTCATCCACGTGAACTTTAATTATTTGCGGAAAATCACGACGGCAGAAAAACGGCGCGCCATTTTGAAACACGAATTGTTTCACGCCATGCATTGGGCTGTGGCGCACGATCTTATTTTGAAAACGCATCAGCTTTGGCTTCAAATTACGGAACGGTATAAAAAAATTAAAACCAGGCAGCATGCTTTCGAGTTGATTTATCAGACGCTCTTACTGGACAATCTGCTGCATGATTGGGCGCTTCGTCAGGGTTACGATCAAGACGTTTATGATATTGTCAATGCGCGCTCCGGCAGTCCGCGCGAAGTGATCACTGGGCTTGATGAGCAGCTTCGCGATGATCCTTACAAAAATTCGCTTTGGCGGCAGAAGCTTGAAATCATCCGGATTTTTTATCGTTTTCTCATTGCCTATGATTTGGCAGAAAGAGCCCCTCCTCAGGAAGCGGAAGTCCTGACAGAAGCCCAGCTATTTTTTGACAAAGATTTTTTCAGATTTCAAAGAAGCCGCCGTGAGCTTGCGGCAGAAATGCAATCCGGCCGCGTCCCTTCTTTAGACCGTCTCGAACAAATATTTGCTTGGCTGCGCATCCCTTCACGTTCTGAAACGCGGACGCAAAATCAGCAACTCGTAGATCCTTCCAAAGGTTTTTGGGTTGGCAATCCTTTCACCGAATCTCCGATTTTTGAAGGGGATATTCAAACCATTCTTGATTTAGGCATCGGTTCTGTTCAGCCGGAAGTAGATTTAAAAAATTTAAGGGTTGGAGATTTAGTGATGGTGAGACCGACCGGTAGACAGACTCACAATCACTGGTGGAGTGATGTGATTGAAATGGGCGAAAATAACCGGATGAAAGTTTGGGGGCTTCCTGATGGAACCGGATATTACGAGGGGATGGTTGATGGAAAAATGGTTGACGTTGAGATTAAGGGACGGCCCAGCACATTGATTCGTCAAAATGAGATGATTAGTTTTCCTTATTTTACCTATAATCAATCAGGTTTGATTATGCCTACCGATGTTCCTCGATGGGCCAGCCAAATTGGCCAAATTATTTTGATTCCCGGCGAAAAAATGAACAATCAAATTCCAACAGGTGAAGGGAGGATCCGGCTTTCCGCACCTTCGGATAAGAATCCTTATCCGCCTACTTTTCATGCGTTTCTTACCGAGAAGGGAAATTTCATGATTAAGTATGTTCATGGAGTCGTGGGGAAACAATTTGAATTTTCGAAACTTCAAGGCATGTCTCTTATTCCTATGGGACGCACATCGGAAAACGAATTTGTTATTCCCGCACCCATAGTTTCAAACAGACATGCTGTCTTTAGGCCCCAAGTAATTCTTCTTCCCGATGGAAAGTATGAAATCAACATTTATATTCGAGATTTAGAATCGACGAATAAAACTTATATCAAACATGTGGGACAGCGCCATTGGATGATGGTCAATAAGGAAGAACCGTTGCTGCGTAAAATCGTTTCGGTCAAACCGCAAGAGCCCGCGCAGCGCGAAGTGCAAAGTGGCAATGCGGCAAAAGCGTCCGCGGCTTTTGATTATACGACTCCCGCCGCGATTTCTCTTATCGGCCAAAAACATTTAGAGGCAGGCACGACCAATGACGATGCCCATGCCATTGAACGGCTCGATATCGAAGGCATTCCCCACGGAAAAGGATATTTGAAGCTGATTGCCGATGGTTCCGGAGGGCATGTGGAAAAAGGACAAAAAGGACAATCGGAGATAAAACATGACATGTCCCGGTTTGTCACGGCCTATATGGCGTGGAGCTCTAAAGGGGTGATGCGCGAAATGGAGCAGCAGGGGCTCAAAGAGATTTCGATCGAACAAATTTTACTTGAAGCTTATAAGCGATCGCTTGCTTGGGCCCAATATTATTTGAACAATCCGCAAGCACCCAATAATCCTTTCAAGCCGGGTTCGGATTATGATTTTGAAGTGTCATCGCTGGCAGCGGTTTATAAGCCGGATGATGAGAATAAAGCTTACGCCTTACTGATTGGAGATCCATCCATTTTAATCTTCGGCCAAGATGAACGGGTTTTGTTTGACAGCGCTCCCTATGAACATAATGTAAGAAGCAATGCCGCGGAACGGAAGCGAATTTTAGATCTCCATTTGACGAATGTAAGGCTCGAAAGGGATTCTGTCTTTCATGACGATGGAGACGGAAGAAAAATCAAAACACAAAACACGCGCGCTTTTTATCCCGGCAAATTACTGGGCCCGGAACTTAGCCGCGAGCCGGAAGTATTCGGCGTCCCTCTGCCTGTTTTCGAAACCCCTGTTTATATTGTTTTGGGCACTGATGGAGCTTTTGACGCCACCCATTCCGGCACCAGAGAAGCTACAAGAAAAATCCGCATTATGGAGGACATTCGTAAAGGAGTAAGCCTGGAAGAAATCATGGAAGGGCGCGAAGGCCAGGATGATGCCACCCTGACGGCTTGGCAAGTGCCGGCCTCACCCCGCTCCGAAGCGCGTCAAGCGCTTCGAAAGTTTGCTGTGTCTGAAACATCAGTTTCAGACCGCTCCGAAGCGCGCTCAGCAATTAAAGAAGCATCTTTGGACCCCAAAAAAGCCAAGCGGCAAAAACCAATACAAATTGATACTGAGCTTATGACTTATATGGATTATGAAAGATATCTCGATGCCATGCTTGAGCTTGAAGAATTGGGATTTCCCACGGGTTTGAGATGGAATCGGAAGTATTTCGAAAATTTTTTCAAACGGCGAAACATCCACGGTTACATCGCAAAACATGATGGGCAAGTGATGGGATTTATTTTTTACGAGAGTTCTAAAAAAGGCTACCTGATTCACAACCTTACGGTCCATCCCGATTTCCGCAGGCTAGGGGTAGCGCGAAAATTAGTGAATCATCCGAAAGCCGCACTTGCTCCCGGCAGCATTTTGGAAGTTTATTTTAGAGAAACCAATCGAAACGCTCAAAGGCTTTTCACTTCGCTGGGATTCAAAGGTAGGCTGGTCTCGGGATTCTGGCGAAAATATGGCTGGAATGGGGATGCTTATCATATGATTTACCGCTCTCTGCCGGGAAAAACGATTGAATCACGCATCAAAAATGCCTCCCGAACTTCTTCTCCCGAATCTTTTAGAATTTTCCAGGAGATTTTACGAGAAAATCAGGAAATTAAGAATGCCGTTTGGGCCGACGACGCTAGCGAATCGATACGTTTGCTTAACGAACGATTGAAGACTGAAAGCCGGAAATTAAATCATCTGAGATCGCAAATAATTTCCACTGTGATTGTGATTTCCACGGCCCTTATTGTCTTTCCCGTCATGATTCATATTTCAGGAATTCTGGCAGCCCTTACGGCGGGGAGCCTTGGGCTGCTGATTTTGTTAGTTTTCCCTTTATTTCATCAATGGAAATTTCTCAAACCGCACGTGAACGCTTTAGAAGAATGGACTCAAGTGATCACTCGCGCCCGCTCCGAAATCCGTCAAGGATTTCGAATGTTAGCGGTGCCGGAAGCATTAGTTCCGGCCCGCTCCGAAGTGCGGAATGAAGAAAATGGGTGGGAGCACAGAACAAATCAAAGATTGGAACAAAATTACGGCATCAAAGTGGATGTTGTTAGAGAAAGCAGATATATCGGTGACTATTATTTTATAACAAGGATGTTGGAGACTGCTTTAGGGCGAAGGCGTTTTCAAAAAATGGTGGGGACCATAGAAAATTCTTTGAAGGAAAACCCCAGAGTAGCGAAGGCATTACGGCTTCTTGAAAAACCGGTGGTTATAGGCATTGCAAATCGCATTCAAGGATTCGCGGGTTTGGACCAATCAGGACTCGCTTTTCCCTCGGGCATCAAGTCCATCAATAAAATCGTTCTTTCTCTTTATGCCTATTATCATGAAGGACCCAATGAAAGCTTGGCGGAACATTTGAAAGATAAAAAATATTCGACCCTTGACTGGCTTCTTAGCCACGAGATTGCGGAACTTCTTATCGATAAAACGAAAGCACAAGACCATAAGGGGTTGGCAGTTTCCAGAAAGGATTTTGAACGCTTTTTGGAAAAATATCAGGACATCAAAATAGAAAAGCCTTTTGAAATCGAAGCACGGCAGCGTATTTGGACCACTGCAAAAATTATTTTTGAGAAACGATCGAAGGAGCAGGCGCGATTTATTACCGATTACAGTTCGACCACTGTCGGGGAATTTCTTGCGGAATATTTATCGTTTTATCTGCTAGACCCGGTTTTTATGTCGGATGTTGATAGACAAATGTCCGATCTTTTCAGTTTAATCCAGGGGCTTAAAAAAGCACGAACCCGCTCCGAAGCCCGATCTGAAGTGCGGAGCTTCGAAGTTTTGGTAGAGGAGCATCTTCAAGCTCGGTTTTCTCAAAGCAAAACTGGAGTTGAACCGGAAATTCGTGAAGCGATCACACTGACTCAAAAATGGCTTTTAAGGCTTTGGCTTGAACAGGCTCAAGGTCAAATTTTACATCCATTGACGCGAGAATTGATTCAAACATCCGATGCGCTGCTTGATGTTCTGATTTCCGCGAGTCCTTCAGAGCGGACCCGTTTGCTAAAAATTATTTCTTCGAACACGCCTTTACCCGATTTCCGCGGCATAGTGCAAAGCGGCGCGAATATGATCCCGAGTCAAATTGGGGTAGTGACGGATAATTTCTTCATAGGAAGCTCCGTCTTCAAGCATCTCGAGGACCAGATAAAGCATAATCCGCGTAGGCTGATTATTGATACGGAAACAAGGTTTGCCGCGGCAGATGTCCGGCGAAATAGAAATAAATTGTTTGAACGTATCTTCGTTCATCATAGCGGAGGGCAAAATAACATAAAATTCTCCGAGGGTCAAGAAAGCATTCTCCCTTATACTGCACATTCTTCTACTCATCCCCGCTCCGAAGTACGGATGGTTCCCAATATTAATTCGGAGCCGTGGCGAAGCAGAATTTTGACCAGAATCCCTGACGAAGTTTTAGGGACGTTGAAGCGTCTAAATGAACTTGTCAGCCCCGGCCCTTATTCGCGATTCACTTTTACCCCACAAGATGCGATACCTGCCGCAGGAGTTCCGTCTGGAGCAGGCATTCTTTCCAAATTTCCCGAAGCCAAACAGATTCTTCCCGGCACGTACCTTGTTTCTCATGAAGATGAATATTTTTATCACGATACGCCATGGGGAATTTATGAACATGCTTTTGCCCATTTCTTAAAGAAACCGCTACTTGAAATAATTTTTGAAAAAGCAGCGGAACGAAAGAAAAAAGGAGAAATGTTCACGATTTTGGATTGGGGCGCCGGAAATGCGCGGGCCATGGGAGATCTTGCTGCAGAAATTAAAAAACGAAAGATTGATAACATACGCTTGATTGCGTTTGGTGCTCAATTTCATGAAAGCTGGGCACATCTGCCGGAAGAAGTCAAAATTATTTTGGATACCGCAGAGCACTTGCAAAATTATTTTAAGCCGGGCGAGCCTTTCGAAAGAGTAAAGGTTGATGTTTTAATCAGTCATATCGGTTTGCATCATATCTCCAAAGACTCTTTCGTGAGATATATGGAAAACGAAATTCTTCCCCTTCTTGCTAGGAACGCCTTGGTATTTTTTAGCATTGAAATGGAGCTATCGAAATCTTTTATTGAGAGTGTTGTCCCCAAATTAAAGCATTTGTTCGATTTGGCTTCTGCAAAAACATCTTGGAATGATTTGGCGGTTCTTGCTTCTCCCCGCTCCGAAGCGCGTCAAGCGCTTCGAAAGTTTGCTGTGTCTGAAACATCAGTTTCAGACCGCTCCGAAGCGCGCAGTCAGCGTTTCGAATCTGCAAAGCTTAAAACCGCTGCAAACGAATTGTTAAGTTTTGAAGCATTGAGGGGAGAAAAAGAGGTGATTGATGCATTGACGAATTTATTAAAAACTGCTGAACGAATTCCGGCTGAAAGAGAAATGGTAGGAACTGAATATGAAGAATTGTCCCGTCAAATCGATCATGAAGTCTTTAAGCGCCGCTCGGAGTTGCTGGGGCTGCTTTACCGCCAAATGGAAACGGAAGAAAACCTTTCCAGGAAAGAAGATCTTCACAAAAAATTCGAATCTTTAAAACAGAATTTTGAAATTTTAAATCAATGGATCATCCGGCAGCCGTGGTACGAAGTTGATGAGAAGTGGTGGATGGTTGTCAACGGAATAGAAAGTTTAAAAAAAGGGAAGGATATTTTACTTCTTTTGCTCAATCTTGTTTGGGGAAAATATGGGAATCAATCTCCTTCCGAATTGCCGGGTATTCTAAATCAATTTGCCTCGCGGCTGGGAATTTCCCAAGCTTCCCGCGAAAGAATTATCAACATGGTGGCCGTGGTTTTTGATCTCAAGATAAACCCGGTTTCTTTTGGGGCCGCGATGTTGATCATTTATGATTATTTTTTCAAGGCAATGCCGCCAGGTAAATCCTTTCAGGATGATCTTTCAAATCGTCTGCTCGATTTTCCGGCGCCAGACCACGTTCGTCAAATTCAGGGTACTTTTCCTTACGATAGCCGGATTCTGTATATTTTTAGAAAAATTTTGCATTTGGCGATTTTCGCGCAGCATGCGGATAGAGTGAAGATGACGTATGGAGAAAGACACGGCCAGCCTTACGTCGTTTTACACGCCTATCGCCATGGGCAGGATGAACCTCTTAAGCCGGCCGCGTTTCGTTTACCCAAGTTTATGGATTATCCGGCACGCACGGGTTATGACAGTTTGGTGATGAAAATAAAATTGCAATCGGCGATTGAGCCCCTGGCTCCGGACTATTACCGGACCTTGACGGGTCACTGGCATGAGCCGTGGAAGGACTCCCGACTTAAGTTTGAAGTCGAAGTGCAAGGCAATGGCGCCGATGAGACAGAAAAAGTTGAATGGCAAGTGGTCGATTTTCCGGAAGGTTTTTTTTCTAAGCGTTCTGAAGTGCGGCAGACGGCGGCCGCAAAGATCAAAGATTGGTATTTCACGCCGCGAAAATGGGAGAGAAAGCTTTGGGAATTTCTGCGTGCCGGTGCTATTCAGCCGCCATGTGCCGCGGGTCTTGAATTAATTCGATTGGGATTTTGGCATCATCGTTCTTATGAAGGAGCTTTTCGTGATATTGCGCAAAGTTTGAAAAAAGAGGAAGCCTTTTATCTGGCGTTATTTCCTTCATTTGCTGGGGTTGCTTTGTTCCTTTCGTATCTTCTTTCTTATGATATGCCGCTTAGGGTATTTCTGGCGGCTTTTGGGAGCATGTTTGTTTTTGTTATTCTTCCTATGATGTACACCGCCATGACCATCCGTTATTACCGGATCAGGGTGCAGGCGCTTATCGGGAGAATGGAATCAAAGCACACCGAATTGGAGCGTCAAATGGCGGCATCCCTTACGCGCGTGCCGGGCCGCGATGTTACCCGAGAGCTTTTAATGGAGGTCGATCCTCTTTTGATTGGGGTATGGCAAAAAATATTGGAAGGTTTAAATCCTAGCGTACGGCAAGTTTTGAAAAAGATGGGAGGATCTGCTTATTTTGTCAACGAAAGAACCCCGCGGCAGTGGAATCTGTGGAATCCGTTCAAGTCAATGGCGGGATCTGAAAGTCAAAGTCGCGATCTCGTTCGCTGGCGGGCGCATTGGATATTCCAAAAACCCAAGCCGTCGCGTTCTGTTAGCTTGGAAACAGCGCCCGGGCAATTGATTGATGTCAAAGGAACGGGAGGGGATGACGCGATCTTTCCCATGGGAATCAATCGCGGTGAGTTTCAGAGTTTGACTTCGACTTTCTTTTTGTTCGGCGATCATCGCGCGATTGCCTTGCAGGAACTTCAATCTGCACTGCGGCTTCAAGAATTTGCTTTCCATGTTTTAGGCCAGCCTCTGGCTATGTCCGTGCCGCTTCAAATTATCGAAGTGGAAAGAATTCCATCCGGCCAAAAATTATTAACTCCCGGAGACTATTTCCGGGCTTACGTTCGTGCTCAAGAGGAAGAAGAAATCACGATCGAGTTAAGAGCTTTTTTGAAAAGCTTGCCGGGAGCCCCGCCGGATATCGATTCGTGGAAGCGTGATGCCTTAATGGAAAAAATATTGGAGATCAGCCCTATTGCACAGCTTCGTTCCTGGATCCCCGGTGATTTCAGAAGTAATATCACTTATTCTCATCAGGAAATTACCCGCGAAATAAACTTTCAGGATTGGTTCCGGGATTTCCTTTATGCCTACGGAGAACCTTACACTCAAACCGGAGTCGAAAAGTCTTTCACGAAACTTTTATCAAATCATCATGAAATCATCGAGACCCGGATAAGTCAAAAAATCGCTTTGAATTTGGGGCGGGCGTTGGGATTAGTGATCGGAATCGGAGCCGATCTAAAGGACGCGTTGGCAGCCCGCAATGTCATTCATTTCTCTTTCATTAAAGATTTTGACGATGCCGGGGTACCGTCCCGTCATCAAACGGCTTTCGATTCTGAGCTTGCTGAGAAAGGAATTCGAGAAATGCTGGAGCGCGCCGGGGATTACCTCAAATCTTTTCAGGTAGCCATGTTTCTTTGGTGGGAGCCTGCGCATGAACAAGTGTATCAATTCGTTGATATGGCCTGGAAAACTTATGAAGCCGTACAAACATTTTTGGATGAGGGACGGTATTCCGGCATTTTGGATCCGGAATATGTGCGTCAATATCAAGCTTGGCGGGACCGCGAAGGAAAGGCATTGTTTGCCAGAGAATTAGTTCGAATTTTATACCTGAATAGCGATTGGGCCCATTTTGAGGAGGGAAGGGCAAGAATAAGCCGTGCTCAGGTCATGGAAAGATATCAAGGCATTGAGGAAGTTTTAAAGCTTGTCCCAGGCCATGAATCCATGGATCACATTTCCCGTCCTTCCCGCTCCGAAGTGAGAATGTGGAACTTGTTTGGACAAATAAGCCGGAGGAATTTTCTTGGAGGGAGTGCAGCGGCTGGAGCGGAAGCCGCAACTGCAGGGGGACAAGACAAGGAGAAAACTCCTGTTGAACTTACTTCCGTAGAAGAAGAAACATTGGGGAAGTTGGGGCGGCTTTATGAAGAATGGCCGCAAAAAGAATTTAACGGTGCATTTAACTTAAGTGAAATGCAGGAACTCCGCAAAGCCGCCGGACCCATTATTAAAAAACTGGGAGAGGGTTCTGACCGGGGCAAGAAATTAAAGGCCAAAGAAGAAGAATTCGGCGCTGCTGTTCGCGTGGCCGCGGATGAGCTAACTGCCTATATGAAGGCGAACTCTCATTATGCATGGAAAAATGGAGAAGAATACCGGGAAGTATCGCATAGTTTTCTTAATAGTCAGAGTCCCATTTCCATTCGCATTGCCTTTGAAAATTCCGAAGCCGATTTTGATTTATGGAATACCATAACAAATCCTTATGTTGTACGTCCCCAGCTTGCTGAAAATCACCGGTCTTTAAGCGGGCTTTTGTCAGAGTTTGATGATGCCAAGAAAAAAAACATGTCGGGCTCGGAGTATATAGGGTATAGCAACAAACATTATAAAATTCCCTTTGCAAAAGAAGAAGCTAGGCGGATTGCGCAAGAATTATCGGATGCAGGAGTCCCCACGCAAGCCGAAGAACTGTTCCAGTCGGTTATCGCCGCGCCGAAAAACCCTGAATACATTTATGGTGAACGTGTTCATTCGGCCAGTGGTTTTTTAGAAAGTGAGAAAGGAATTCGCCTGCAAACGGCGTTGAATAAAAGAATCGGTCCAAAATATGCAGCTCTGGAGAGCCAGTTCGGAGATGATTTTGGACCTGCCCGGCTTCTCTGGCCTCAAAAGGACGGCCAGCCGGATATGTCTCAAACCGTGGATCAAGTTGCTGTTAGTTTTATCCGGAGAGCGAAGCGCGATGCCTTAGGGGCAAGGGTTATGAGGGTATTGAAAGAGCGGAAGAAAGCCGGAGCCTCTATCTCGAATGATCAAATTCAATTTGAATTGGAAAGATTGAGCAAGCTTTCTGAGGTCGAGCTGGATTTGGCAGAGCCTCAAGAATTAGTTCAAGAAATTTCTGAAAAATATCCTGCCCCTACTTTTGAAGAGCGATCAAGAATCAAAAAAATAGAATTTACTTATCTTTCCCCCAAAAGCGTGTTTTGGATGCTTGTGGAATATCTTCAGCGTGCGGCGCGTTACGGCCCCGTGACCCTTTATATTCAGATAGATTCACAAGGAAGATGGAATTTAGTGCGATGGACGTCAAAAGGCGTGGCTGACTTAAAAAGAGGGTTGACGCCGGCAGAAATAGAAAAACTGCAGCGGGAATGGAGAACATTCTCATTTTTTCCGCGAACGGTGATGTGGAAAATCCTCATTGCGCCAGAAATAACAATCTGTGAATTATGGACGATTTTGCTCACGCCGAATTGGCCTTTTCTAAAGGGCCATAAAATGGAAAGAGGAATTTTGTGGACCGTCCTCGATCGGGAGATGGTGAGGCCCCCCATTCAATTAAAAGACGAATCGAAAACGCCGGACCAACATGTCCGCTCCGAAGCGCGTCAAGCGCTTCGAAAGTTTGCTGTGTCTGAAACATCAGTTTCAGACCGCTCCGAAGCGCGGACGGTGAAAACGCCGGAAAATCTCGAAAAAATGTATGGCGAATTATTTGAAAAGATTCGTCAGCGGTTTAAAACACTAAAACATGATTCAAATTTTCGTAATCATCTTTATGGGGAGACTTTGGGCTTTCACTTAATCCACAGCATGCGGGAAAGTAAAAACTCTCAAAAGGCCGCATTTGAATTGGCGCTTTTAATTTTGGCGCAGCCCGGGTTCACGCGAAAAATGATCTTTGGAGCCATGGACCGCGTTCATCATTTGAATGATAAAGATTTTCAGGATGTGATGGCGGTGATCGGGACGGCGGTTATGCTGGCCTCAAATTACGGAATCGAGCCTATTTCATTGACAAGAAAGGGACTGGAATTGGGCGATCCGATGTTTGAAACGGCAAGCACCAATGATCAAATTCGTAATTTCCGCCGGCTCATGGGATTTGTGGGAGATGAAAAATACGCCTCGGAGTACGCGCGATTATTCGATCGCGACCTCAGGGACGCCGGTGCGCCGTGGTATATCGATCAGCAATTCGCCACGCTGGATGCCCTCGGCGCCGTTCATTTTCAATCGGAATTTTTACGCTTTAAAATTCTTTGGAAACTGCGCTGGATCAGCTTGCGGGACGGATTTTTGGGACTGTTCGGATGGGCTGCGATGAGTCCGATGGTGCGTGAAAAACTGCATCAGACTATGGCTGAGATCAAGTCCGGAAACTCTTCGTCGATATTACGGCCTCTACAAGTAAATCTTATCCGTGAATTTGGAAACTATCTTAAAAATCTTTCGGCTTCTTTTAACAACGATTCTTTATTGCTGGTCCAAAGATATGCAGAAATGGACCGCTCGCGGGGTAAGGATGAAGCCTGGCAGGATGTGCGTGAAAAATTGGGTGAAGATATTGAACAAAGGCAAGACCCGGTTGATGTTTATTTTCATGATGAAACGGATTTCTACGCCCCCAGCATGCGTGAAACTTACGCGAGCCACGCCCGGGAAATCGCCTCCGGGATACGGGAAGTCAGCGTGGATTATGAAAAAAGCCTTCGGCTTATACTGAAGGGCCAAACCTTTCCCGTGATTGACTACGGCCGCTCCGAAATCCGTCAAGGATTTCGAAAGTTGGCGGTGCCGGAAGCACTAGCTCCGGCCCGCTCCGAAATCCGTCAAGGATTTCGAACGTTAGCGGTGCCGGAAGCACTAGCTCCGGCCCGCTCCGAAGCGCGTCAAGCGCTTCGAAAGTTTGCTGTGTCTGAAACATCAGTTTCAGACCGTTCCGAAGCGCGGAATGAAGATACGGTCCGTCGCTTTTTTAAAACCAAATTTGTTCAAACAACAGAAATGAATGTGAAAGGTAAAAAGATGGAAGCCCGAGGTGTTTTGGCGAAAAATTATCTTCGCTGGAGAAACCAAGATCACGAATTCGATATTAATCTCCTGGGTCTTCTACGGGATGATGTGAAACTTTATCGCTTCGAAGTTTTATTGTCCGATCAAAAAGGCCGGGGACCTTTGGCCTATATGGATTTTCAGCTGGAAAATAATGGCCAACCGGCTTATGCGGATATTTCCATAGCCTCAAGAGAATTGATGGAACAAGGGCTTATGGAGTGGGAAGGTGCCGAGCCGGCACTCATGGTTGTGCCAAAATTTGAAAAAATGGGAATAGGGACACTGCTCGTTGAGCTGGCGCTTCAATTTGCCAAAGAGCAAGGAAGTCAAACTTTTGAGCTGCGACGTGTTTTGAAAGAAAGCGCGGCGTTCTATAAAAAACTTGGATTTAAATCTTCCCCCCGGGAAATTGAGGGCAAACTTGACGAGACGCTGCGAACCTTTGATTTAACGCAGGCATCCCTCTGGTTTGCGGGCTATGACTTCACGCTGATTCCCAAATCCCAGCCTCCCACGCAGGCTGAAGCGCGGAACATTTCTTTCATGGTGGATGGTAAATATGAAATAGAAATTAAACAAGGCTATCTCCAAGAACAAGAAGCGCAAGGCGTGGTGGTATCGACTAATACCGTATTGGCAGTTAGCGGCGCCGCGGCGGCTGCGCTTTTTACCGTGGAACGAGCAAGGCAGGCAAACCCGGTGGGTAATGCTAAAAGTATTTATCAATTGCTTTTCCCATTCTTAGGGGATGTGGAAAAGCCGATTGATCTTATCGCTCTTGCCAGTGGGGCAATGATTCTTGATGCGACCGACCGGTTCAAAATTAAAAATGCAAAAACCGGTGATGTGGTAAAGACGGGTGATGCGCTGATTTCCGAATCGATTCGGGCCGGCGGTATTTTACTCGCGCAAAAGTGGGAGCGCATCATCCTTGCTTTTGTCACAAATCCGGGTAGGGCCGTTGTCAATCAAGATATTTCAAAGGCCATGGAGAAAGCCATAGCGTTAGCTGACGAACATCATCTTCAATCGATCGCACTGGTCCCGTTTGGAGCCGGGGTTGGTGTTCCATTAGAAGAATCAGCTTCATTAATGATGCCGGTTCTCCTTCGATATCTGCGAGAGCACAAGCCGGCGCATCTCAAAAAAATTACATTTATTATGCATTTGGCAGGCCATTACGAAGAATTTTCCCAGGCCGCAAAAAAGTTTTTCGATCGTGAGCCGGAGATTATTCGCCCCAAGGAGGCGGCGAGTGTCGTGACGCTCGCTTACGACATGCATTTTAATCCTGCAAAGATATTTTATAAACAAATTATCTTAAAGTTTCAAAATGAAATGAAAAAATCGGAGAAAGATTTGAGCATTTCTTATCAATTGATGCAGCAAGGCCGTCCCATTGGAAATGAAATCGAATTTACTATTTTAGGCTTTACTTCTAATACAACAAAGTTAGTCATAGGATCTCAGTTGATGATTCATGTGCGAAGCCGTGGCCTTTCCCAAGAGATTTTAGAACGGACCGCTCGATTTATTTCAGACTATATGTCTGCGTTCAAAGAAGATGAGAGTGATATATTGCCGGTTAAGCCTATTAACATGGATGCAGCAGATAAAATGGCCGACCTGCGTGAAGAATTCTGGCGATATTTAATTCAAAGGGGTTTTGCTATTCCGCGCTCCGAAGTGCGGAGTCAAGTTTCCGATGAAGTATGGGCGCTGGGAAATGAAATTCACAGAGACCAACAAATTAAGCCTTTTCTGCAATCACTGGCAAATTATTTGAGCCTTGTCAATCTTGTTCCAGCCATTCGTGAGAGTACTTCTGATGATGATATTGATAAACTGATGGATCGTGGAATGGAAAAATATGGGTGGCTTTTCGACCGGAACCTTTTAACCGAACCCTTAGATATTCGGAAGTGTTTAACGCAAGTGCGCGATCGCCAGATCGAGATTGACGGATCTTTGATGGAATCGCTGCCTTCCAATGAGGTTCAAGAGCCCCTTCGTGAGCTGATCAAATTAAGTCAGGAATACGTTCGAGAAATTTCACCTCTTTTGCGTCAAGAAGACCAGCTCAAAAAAGAATATCGGGCTCTATCCGATCACCGCAGGGAGGCAGCGAAAGAAAAAGGCAAGCTTATCGATGCATTGTCTTTACAGATTCATAAAATGATATTTGATTTTCAGATGAAAATGGGAATGCCGCTTGAAATCATTAATCAGTACAGCGGCCGGAAAGGCTATGTTCTTGTCTTCGGTAAAGGAGGGGATTTTTCTTTTGTCAATGCCCCCAGCTTTAAGGTCCAGCCTTTACGGGCGGCGTTATCCCAACAAATCGGCGAAGATCAGTTTTTTGTTTGGATCATTGATGGGAAAGTCGATTCTGAATCCAGTCCTTTCGATGCCCATGTCTCAGCCGCGCAAGTTTATCGCAATAGCGTAAAACTTAATGCGCCAAGAATGGCTTGGAGTCTTTTTGAAGGACATGTGATCGAAGAGGCGCGGCATCATATTCATCATTTCATCGATTTTAGAAAAACAAATCAAAGCCAGTCTAGGCGCCGGATGATTGAAGAAGAGCGCATGACAATGCTGGGTAATCTTGCCATTGCCAGTTCTCCTCATGCCATTATTGCCTGGGTGTTGAGGGATGATTTTGCCGAATTATTTTACGAGCTTCAATTGATTAATTCACTATTCGGGAATTGGCCGGTCGGACAGATCGTGGCTATTGTGGAAATCGCCGAGCAGTTTGGACTTGGTTCCGCAAAGGGATTTATGGAAATCGTCAGAAAATCCGTGGCGCAATATGGCGCTTTGACTGGCGACTTTTATAAATTTCGTGAAGAAATCTTAAATACTGGTTTGTTTGATTCGGACCTTTTAAATCTCCTTTTTTCGAAAAAATCTAGAACAATACGCCGGATTGCAGGCCGATTGTATCAGGGGCATACAGGACTCGATCCTCGCCAGGGGTCTCTTTCCGCCCTAAGGAAACAAATTCAAATTTTGCGGGATAGAGATTTGATCTTGACAGAGAAAGGGCTTCACCGCCGCTCCGAAGTGCGGAAAATATCAAATCAGAAGCGAATATGGAATCCCTCTTTTCCCAATAGGACGAGCTTATTTTCCCAATCGGAAGGACGATTTTCCATGAGAAAATTTTTAAGGGCAACAATGATATTTTTAGACCAGGGGGGATGGATGCGCAGCAGAATAATACCGTTAGTTTCTGAGAAAGGGAGAGTTATAAAATCTTTATCATGGGAAATGATAACGGCATTTTCTTTTTTAGCGGCTTGGATAAGAGCCATGTCTTTTGTGCCCTGGGGGAGTCTTACAATAGTATGGCCAAGGGATCGAAGGGCATCATCGACGAGAGGAGAAACATTCTCATCGAGAAGAAATTTCATGGATGGAAAATTACTCCGCGTGTTTAAAAGTTATATATTCAGAATTTTTGGCGATTTCCGCGGCATAATGCAAAGCGGCGCGGATATGGTCTCGCGTCAGGTTGGGGTAATGACGAATGATCTCCTCATAAGAAGCGCCGTCCTCAAGCATTTCAAGGACAAGGTAAAGCATGATTCGGCTGGGCTGATTATTGATACGAAAACAGGGTTTGCCGCGGCAGATATCTGGCGTAATAGAAATAAACTGTTTGAACGTTTCTTCATCCATCATGGGCCGGAAGATAGCACAAAACCCCCTAAGGGTCAAGAAGGTGATCTTGCTTCTCCGCGCTCCGAAGTGCGAAGCGATGAAGTCGAAATTCCCGAAAATCCCGAGGAATTCAAAAAATACTTTATCGATAATAAAATTTTTAACAAGCTACGTTGGTTTTACTCAAAAAAAATAGTTGATATGTTTAACTTTTCCAATCTTCCCACGCAAAAATTTGAGCGGATAGAGACGGAAGGTTCCGTGATTCTTATCCCTGAAGAAAATACTCCGGAGGCAAAGGAAGGAATTTTTTACAAAGCGTGGAAAAAAGGATTTACCATTGAAGACTTGAAATTATCCATTCAGGATCGGGACTGGGCGAAGAGAGTTTTCGGCAGCGACCTATTACTTCAAGAAATGGACGTGCTTTCTTATGCGGCAGATTTTAAAGACTCCATGGTGGAAAAAGGTTACGCCCCAAGGTTGCTTTCGTTTGGGCTTGATGTTAGAAAAAATAAAAGGGGGGAAGCTACTCTAAGTCTTTATCTTAGATTAAAAGGATTGCCTGCCGCCGAAAGTTTGCATTATGCCAAATCTCATCTTAGTCTTCCCGAAAAAATCGATGCACTTATTAAATCTAATGAGGCATTGGAATATATTCACCAAAGACAATATCTTCATAATGATGTTAAGCCTGGAAATATTTTAGTAAAAAAGAATGATAATGGTGAAACACAAGTCATGTTCATCGATTTTGCTTTGAGCTTCATCACATCAAAAAAGTACGTCGGTGTGCAAACGGAGGAGGATAAAGAGTTGCAAAGTGTATTTGGGAATTTTATTTATGGAACACCAGGTTTCGCTGCTCCTGGCTGGGTTCGTTCCAAACAAACGGATATTTATAGTTTTGTTCAAACCATTAAAGACGTAATCGGTAAGGAGCAGATAAACAATTTTCCTCGTTTGGCGGATTTAGTGAGAATCGTTGATAATTTTCAATCCCAAGGAGATTTTGTAGCGCGAGCTGATGAAATGCCGAGTTTGGAAATGTTCAAACAAATTCTTCGCGAAGCACAGTCCCGTTCCGAAGTGCGAAATGTTAAAACAGACAAAGAATATTTGCGAATGGAAGATCTTTTGGCTGTTCAACCTACTTTTAAGAAAATTTTGGGAACTCTTCGAAAAGATTTTAGGAAACGGCAGGTTTATCGATCGCTCGTCATCTTACGTGGTTTGGAAAATCCAAAAAAATGGCCATTCCCAACCGGTGAAGTACGCCAATACGCAATCAGACTTTCCCAAATGACATTGAGGGAATTAAAAGGAGAAGCATTGAAATACAAAAATGAAGGCGGTCTTATGGATGTTGATGAAATGGTTGCTGCTATTTTGCGTTACGCCGACAATATAGGGCATTTTATGGCCCATACTTCGCCCCTTGCTTTAGATGAAAGTGATCTTGAAGAAATGAGCCAGGAAGATTCCGGAGTTAAAGAAAGATATCATCAAGCCGTTCTAAAAGGCCAAATGGCGGCGGCATTTTTAAGGGAATTTTTTTATCGTTGGGATAATAAACCCAAACCACGTTCTCATAAATTATTTCGCTCGGAGGTGCGTCGAAGGGAGCGGCTCAACGCGAGGATGTCAGCTTCTGAGTGGCTTAGAACAAATTTGAATCGCAGGACAAAAAGGGCAGCGACAACTTTTACCTCGAGGACATTGCCGGCTCGATTTTGGGAATTGGATAAGATGATCGGCAAACTCGAAGCAAACAAATGGCGTGAAAAAATGTTGGATGGCTTGCTCGGAGTAAAGCCTGCTTTGGCAGAGCAATCGAATGCTGTGATTCCTGAAGATGCGAGGGAAGTGATGAAGCATTTTGGGATCAAGCCCACCAGCCTTCGCGGGACGCTCGTGGATTATAGAAGAGGACAAATCTCGAAGGACATCGAAGATTATCAAGCGGCTATGCTGCTTGCCGCTGCCGGAATGAAAGTTATTCTTTTTTCGGATACTCGGCCAGAGCAAGTTAAACATTTGCGTGAGGAGCTTGGTAAATATTCAATCGAGCATTACGGAATCGATTCGAAAAGACTCACCGTGGAAACGGTTCCCGAACATATTTTTAGCATGCTTTCGAGTGCGGTGAAGCGCCAGAAAGAACATTTTGGATTGATCGCTCCCGCGGAGATTTTTTCCTCCGCCAATTCCATTCGCGGATTGACCGTGGTAAAAGGTTCTGCAGATTCTGAAATTCATAATGTGACGGCTCTGCGTTTGGCCCGGCAAATCGCAGAGTTAGGACCCAATGATATGGATTCTGAAATTCATGATGGACGTGATTTTGCGGGTGATTGGGAGAGCGATTTGGCAGCTTATCAGAAAATACGCAGTGAAATCAGGAAAGCCGCATAAAGCGTAATCATTGACAATTCCGAAGCTGTTTTTGTATGATACCGCAAATGGAACAGCCCACCGATAAAAAAACCGCCCGGCTGATTTCTCAGCCGGACGGTGTTAAACCCTATAGCTCAAGCTCTCCCTCGCGAAGGTACACTAATAATAGCATTAAATTTTTGGGTCGACTAATAAAAATTCCGGCTGCCTTTGGCCAAAGACAGCCGGTTGAAACGGCCCTGCCGAGATTCGAACTCGGGACCTATCCCTTCGCGAGGGGATCGCTCTATCCACTTGAGCTACAGGGCCGTTCGGGGAGAGTCTAAGCATAATTTGTATAATAGTCAATATAATTATAATCAATATAAAATAAACAACTTGCCGGAGGTTTTACTTTATGTCTGAATTTATTGGCCGTGACCGTAAGGCGCGCCGTTCTTACGGATTTGACGAAATTGCTTTGGTTCCCGGAGATGTTACCATCAATCCCGATGAAGTGGACATTCGCTTTAAAATCGGAAAACAGACTTACGAAATTCCATTCCTAGCTTCGGCTATGGACGGTGTGGTTGATCCCAAATTTGCCACGGCCATGGGAAAGCTCGGCGGACTTGCCGTGCTCAATCTCGAGGGAATTTATGTCCGTTATGAAAATTGTGCGGAAATTTTGAATGATATTGCCAAAGCCACTCCGGAAAAAGCCACCCAGCTGGTTCAAAAGCTTTATGTCGAGCCTATCAAAGAAAAGTTAATCTCCCAGCGCATCAAGGAAATCAAAAAAGGAAAAGTCCCTTGCGCCGTCAGTTCAATTCCTCAAAAAGCGGAACGGTACGGTCAAATTGCTCAAGAAGCCGGCGCGGATGTTTTTGTGGTCCAATCTACCGTTACAACCGTCCGTCATATTTCATCTTCCTATAAAGTGGTGGATTTTAAGAAATTCTGTAAGACGATGAAAATCCCCGTGATTCTCGGAAACTGTGTCACTTATAAAGTAGCGTTGGAATTAATGGAAACCGGCTGCGAGGCCCTGCTGGTTGGGGTCGGTCCCGGCTCAGCCTGCACGTCGCGGGGAGTCTTGGGGCTGGGCGTTCCGCAAGTGACGGCTATTGCCGACTGCGCTGCCGCCCGCGAGGTCTATTATAAGAAGAGCGGTCGTTATGTCGGGATTATCGGAGACGGAGGAATGTCTACAGGCGGTGATATATGTAAGGCCTTTGCCTGCGGGGCGGATGCCGTGATGGTGGGTTCCGCCTTTGCCCGCGCCGAAGAGGCGCCCGGCAAGGGATTTCACTGGGGGATGGCCACGCCTCATGCCAATCTGCCGCGCGGAACACGCATTCGTGTCGGCACCAGCGGAACGCTCGAAGAAATTCTTTACGGTCCCGCCAATCTGGATGATGGAACGCAGAATCTTGTCGGCGCCCTCCGTACCTGCATGGGAAATGTCGGCGCGCAAAATATCCGTGAACTTCAACTGGCCGAAATTGTGATTGCCCCGGCCATTCGTACCGAAGGCAAACTCTTTCAGGCTGCGCAACGAGTCGGAATGGGGAAGTGAACGAAACCCTCATTATTCTCGATTTTGGTTCGCAAACCACACAACTGATTGCCCGCCGTGTGCGCGAACAAAAAGTTTATTGCAAAATTCTTCCCTACAATGTTCCAATTGCTGAAATCCGCAAAGAAAATCCACTTGGTATTATCTTGTCCGGTTCGCCGGCCAATGTTTATGGCCCTAAGGCGCCGATTGCCGATCCCAGCCTGTTTCATTTAAACGTCCCGGTCCTTGGGATTTGTTACGGCCTTCAGCTTGTCGCCTATCTTTTTAACGGCAAGGTACACAAATCCGAAAAACGCGAATACGGTCATGCCGAACTTCATGTCGATAGACCCGGCGGGCTTTTTCACGGCCTTCCCAAAAAAATTACCTGTTGGATGAGTCATGGCGACAAACTGGATCAACTTCCCAAAGGTTTCGAGCGGCTTGCCCATACGTCCAGCGCGCCGATTGCCGCAGTAGCGGATTTAAAACGCAGGATTTACGGCGTCCAGTTTCATCCGGAAGTGGTGCATACGCCGGAAGGCTCTAGAATCATCGGCAATTTCCTGTTTCAAATCTGCAAATTCTCCGGCAATTGGACGCCGGCTTCCTTTGTCCAGGAATCCATCAAAAAAATCCGCGAGCAAGTCGGTAAATCCAAAGTGGTGCTGGGACTTTCGGGAGGCGTGGATTCTTCTGTCGCCGCACTTTTGATTCATAAGGCCATCGGCAAAAATCTCACCTGTATTTTTGTGGACAACGGACTTTTGCGCAAAAACGAGGCCAGCCGCATTCTCGAAATTTACAAACAACATTTCAAAATGAATATACGTTTTGTGGATGCTTCTGATAAATTTCTGAAAGGCCTTAAAGAGGTGATTGAACCTGAACAAAAGAGGAAAATTATCGGCAGGATTTTTGTGGAAGTCTTTGACAAAGAAGCGCGTAAGCTCGGCAAAGTGCCGTTCCTGGCTCAAGGAACGCTTTATCCGGATGTGATCGAATCCGTCTCGGTTTATGGCGGGCCCACCAGCCTCATCAAAAGCCATCATAATGTAGGCGGCCTTCCCAAAGGGATGAAATTTAAGCTGGTCGAGCCTTTGCGCGAACTATTTAAAGATGAAGTGCGCGAGGTAGGCGTTGTGCTTGGCCTTACGGATGAAGTGGTGAAGCGGCATCCTTTCCCGGGGCCCGGGCTTGCCATACGAATTATCGGAGAAGTGAATCAAGAGCGCCTTCATTTGGTGCGCGAAGCCAATTGGATTGTGATCGAGGAACTTTTAAATGCGGATCTTTATGACAAAGTCTGGCAGGCATTCGCCGTGCTTCTCCCCGTTAAAAGCGTGGGTGTGATGGGGGATGAACGCACTTATGAAAATGCGGCGGCCGTCAGGGTTGTGACTTCCCAGGACGGCATGACCGCGGATTGGGCCAAGCTTCCCGATGATGTTCTCGGCAGAATTTCCAACCGTATCATTAATGAAGTGCGCGGCATTAACCGCGTCTGTTACGACATTTCCAGCAAACCCCCCGCCACCATCGAGTGGGAATAATATGCCGCACGCGGACTTCGTTCATCTTCATTGTCATACCCAGTTCAGCCTGCTGGATGCCGCATCCAAAATTCCTGAACTCATTCACCGGGCCGTCGAATTAAAATTTCCCGCGCTGGCCATGACCGACCACGGCAATTTATTCGGTGCCATCGAATTTTATTCCCAGGCCATGAAGCAGGGCGTAAAACCTATCATCGGCATGGAAGCTTATATCGCGCCGGGATCACGCTTTGACAAACAGGCCCACGGCATTAAAGAAGCTTCCTTTCATATCACCCTTTTGGCGCGTAATGAAGTCGGTTATCGCAATCTCATGAAGCTCACAAGCATTGGTTATCTCGAAGGATTTTATTACCGGCCGCGCATCGACAAGGAAATGCTCAAAAAACATTCGGAAGGGTTGATCGCCTTAAGCGGCTGCCTTAAGGGTGAAATTCCTTATATGCTCCGCAACGATCAGCCGGAAGAGGCCAAACGGGCCATTCGCGAATATATTGAAATTTTAGGCAAGGAAAATTTATTTTTCGAAATTATGAATCAAGGACTGGCGCCGCAGAAAAAACTGGCGGAAGATTATCTGAAGCTTTCCAAAGAATTCGGAATCCGCCTTGTTGCCACGAATGATTCGCATTATATTTATCGCCACAACGCCTCGTCGCACGATGCCTTGATTTGCATCGGCACCGGTTCCATGATTACCGATACCAATCGCATGCGTTATGAAGGCGATCAGTTCTATCTCAAATCCGCGGAAGAAATGAAAATTCTTTTTAAGGATTATCCCGATGCTCTCAAGGCGACCTTGGACATTGCCGAGCGCTGCAATCTGGAACTGGATTTCAACAAAACCCATTTGCCGGTTTTTACCGCCCCCAAAGGAAAAACCCTCGAAGGCTATCTGGAAGAACTCTGCTTTCAAAAGCTGCGCGAGCGCAGAGAAGGGGAAATTCCGGCCGATTATGCCAGCCGGCTCAAATACGAACTCACCATTATTAATAAAATGGGTTACACCAGTTATTTTCTCATTGTTTGGGATTTTATCCGTTATGCCCGGGAAAGCGGAATTCCGGTGGGGCCGGGCCGCGGATCTGCGGCGGGGAGTTTGGTCGCTTACGCCCTCAGCATTACGGATATTGACCCCATCAAACACAGCCTTATCTTCGAACGTTTTCTCAATCCCGACCGCATCAGCCTGCCGGATATTGATATCGATTTCTGCTATGAACGCCGCGACGAAGTCATTGATTATGTGAAAAGAAAATACGGCACGGAAAACGTGGCGCAAATCATTACCTTCGGGACCATGGCAGCCAAGGCCGTGGTGCGTGATGTTGGCCGTGTGATGGGATTTTCTTATCCCGAAGTCGACCTAATTGCCAAAATGATTCCGATGGAACTCAATATCACGATTCAAGGTGCGATTGAACGGGAACCAAAACTTAAAGAATTGAGTACTACTGATTCGCGTGTAGGACAATTAATCGAAACCTCCAAAGCCTTGGAAGGGATAACCCGTCATGCCTCCACGCATGCCGCAGGAGTTGTGATCGCGGACAAACCCCTTACCGATTATGTGCCGCTTTTTAAGGCCAACGAACAAATCTCCACGCAATATTCCATGAAGGACCTGGAAAAAATCGGCCTTCTCAAAATGGATTTTCTCGGCCTTAAAACGCTGACCATGATTGATCAAACCCTCAAGATTTTGCAGAAAACGAAAAATATCACCGTTGATATCGGCGGCCTTCCTTTTGATGACGCCCCGACTTATGCCATGCTGGGAAGGGCGGAATCAGCCGGGGTGTTCCAGCTAGAAAGTTCGGGCATGCGGGATTTGCTTCGAAAAATGAAACCCAATTGTTTTGATCATCTTGTGGCGCTTCTGGCGATTTTCCGCCCCGGGCCTCTGGGCAGCGGTATGGTGGATGATTTCATCCAGCGCATGCACAATACCTCCTCCATCAAATACGATCATCCCGCGCTTGAGCCTATCTTGAAAGAAACCTACGGCGTTATTCTTTATCAGGAACAGGTCATGCAAATTGTGAGCGCGTTGGCCGGTTTTACCCTGGCCCAAGCCGATTCACTCCGGCGCGCCATCGGCAAAAAAATTCCCGAGATTATGGACCGTGAAAAAAAGGCTTTTATTGACGGCGCGGTCAAAAAAGGAGTCCGGCCTCCTGTCGCCGAAAAAATCTGGAATTTAATCGATTACTTTTCCGGATACGGCTTCAATAAATCCCATTCCACGGCCTATGCCTTTATTTCCTATCAAACGGCATATCTCAAGGCCCATTATCCCTTGGAATTTATGACGGCCCTGCTTACTTCCGAAATGGGCAATACGGATAAAGTGGTGCGTTATATCGAAGAATCCAAAAAAATGGGAATTCAGGTGCTGCCGCCCTCGGTCAATGAAAGCGTGGCGGAATTTACCTGCGCTCAAAATTACATACGGTTTGGACTCAATGCCATTAAAAATGTCGGATCCACGGCAATTGATTCCGTTTTGGCGGAACGAAAGAAGGACGGCCCCTTTAAATCCTTTTTCGATTTCACCAAGCGCGTGGATTTACGGGTTTGCAACCGCAAAGTTTTAGAAAGCTTGATCAAATGCGGCGCCTTCGACGAATTTAAATTGCATCGGGCCCAGCTGATGGCCATGATCGACCGGGCCTTAGAAATGGGTGCCGGCCTTCAGCGTGATAAAAGCCGCGGCCAGCTTTCCTTTTTTTCGGGCGGCGCCCAAACGGTAGCCGAGTTTTCGGATTCCGAACATGATGATGTTCCGAATATCCCCGAATGGCCGGAAGGTCAGAGGCTTTCTTATGAAAGAGAACTCATCGGCTTTTATGTGACGTCTCATCCTCTTTCTCAATATGCGAAGCTTTTGAAAAATTATGCCACGGCCACAACGGATAACCTTAATGAATTCCGCGATCAGCAGGAAGTCACGATCGGGGGCTTGATCGATAATATTAAGGAAATCGTGACCAAGAAAGGGGATAAGATGGGATTTATCACCCTGCAGGATTTAAGCGGCACTTGCGAGGTCGTGACATTCCCCGAAATTTACCGCACAGCGCAGGCGTTGATTAAAAAAGATTCGCCGGTATTTGTGCGCGGCAAAATTAATTCCCGGGACGATGTTCCCAAAATTCTTGCCGAAGAGATTGTGGCGCTTGAGGATGTGAAAAAACGTTTTACCCGCTTAATTTCCATTGATCTCAGAACGACCGGGCTTGACCCTGAGCTTTTAAAGGAAATCCGCCGCATTCTGCAGACTCATAAGGGATCCATCCCCGTTTACCTCAGCTTTCGTGACCCGAGCGGCAAGAGCATAGTGCTTCATTCCGGAGAGGATTTGCGCGTGGAATCCTCCGACCAGCTATTCGAGGCTTTGGAGCAGCTTGTCGGCGAAAGCGCCGTCAAAATCCGCTAATCCTAACTAACTGCCTCGTACCACACAAGTTATAACAAAAATCAGCTTGACAAGGTTTTTACATTCTGTTATTTTGCGGTTTAAACCAATTAACATAAGTACTTCATTTTGGAAAGGTTAGGCCGCCTATGAATATGCCCGCGGACGTCAACACAGTGACAAAGAAAGATATTGTCATGAAGGTTTCCAACGAAACCAATCTTACCCAGATTGATGTCAAAAAAATCGTACAACGCACACTCGATGTCATTGTCGAAAGCCTGGAACGGGGAGAAACGGTGGAGCTGCGCAATTTCGGGGTTTTTAAAGTAAAAAACCGCCGCGGCCGTTTGGGACGTAACCCCCGCACCGGAGAAGAAGTTTCTGTTCCTGAAAAAAAAGTGGTTGTTTTTAAGCCGGGTTTAATTCTGAAACAAAAAGTAAAATAATTTCCGGGTACGTTTTTAAGCGAAGAATGTGCCGGGGATTCTGATTTTTGGAGGATGAGGGAATGCCAGAGAAGGGAAAAGTAAAGTGGTTTTCGAATGTTAAAGGTTACGGTTTTCTCGAGAAAGAAGGGGGAGGCCCGGACATTTTCATTCATTATTCGGTTATCCAGGGTGAAGGTTACAAAACTCTGGAGGATAGCGAAGAAGTAACCTTTGATATTGTTCAGGGAGAAAAAGGCCCTCAGGCGACCAATGTTGTCCGCAATAAAAAATCAGCCAAGCCGCAAGAAGGTCAAGGCGGTCAAACTCAGCAAGCGGCTTCAGGGAAAGAAAAGGAAGCGAAAGCTAAAAAATAGCTTTCTATGAAGTCAACCAGGCGACTACGCCGATTCTTTTCCGCCAATCCATTACCTGCCGTAGGTGGAAAAACATGGCTCTCAATTTCCGAAACTCATCATCTGAAGGATATCTTGAGGCTTAAACCGGGGGATTCCTGCTTGATCGCCGATGGCACGGGCCGTGAAGTCAAAGCGCGGATTGAGAATTTTACCGAAGACGGCAAAACTCATCTGATCGTTCTCGAATCTAAAATTTCCCCGAATCATAAATCCTCGATTCAAGATTCCGGTTTACAAATCCGCGTTTGTCAGGCTTTGCTTCAAAAGGGAAAAATGGATGATCTTGTCCGGAAGGCCCAGGAGCTCGGGGTGGATGAGATTTGTCCGATGGAAACAAGCCGGACTGTCCTGAGGATGAATGCAGAAAGCGGCAAACGCGTTCTACAGCGTTGGGAAAAAATCGCGCGTGAAGCCGCCAAGCAATCCGGTTCCTTGCAACTTGTCAAAATTACCAATTTTGAGAAATTCAGTAAAATCCTACAAACCATTCCCAAGGGAGAAGTTGTCGCGGTTTTTCATCCCAGCGCAAAGGCGGTGGGCTTCCGGGATTGGATCAAAAGTCTTGAATCGGTGAATGCCCGGCGCGTCAATCTTTTTTTGGGGCCGGAGGGCGGATTTGCGGAAGAAGAAATCAAAAACTTGCCGCTTATTAATCTTGGACAAAATATTTTAAAGGCCGACACGGCATTTTTGGCGGTGGTCTCCGCTTTGCGTTTATTTTTTCCGAAAGGCCGTGATGCAAAATAATAGACAAGAGTCCCGGGTCAAATTTATTACCCTGGGATGCAAGGTCAATCAATATGAAACCCAAGGTATGCGCGAAGTTTTGCAGAAAGCGGGCATTTGCGATAATACGCCGGGCAATGAAGCTTGCGATTATGTGATTATTAATACCTGCACGGTCACGAACGAAGCGGATAAAACGAACCGTTACTGGATTCGCCGTGCCCGCCGGGAAAATCCCCAAGCCAAAATTATTGTCACGGGCTGTTATGTGGAAAAAAACCGTTCCGAAATCGAAGCCATTCCTGAAGTGGATTTGGTGCTTTCCAATCAAGCCAAGGCCGATATCGCTCATTATGTGACCGTCAGCTGTGCAAATCCCCTCCGGGTCTACGACCCGAAAGGGGCGGAGACCTCGGCAGGTTTTGATCTTCCCCGCCATCAATATGCGCCTTTGGCTATTTCCCATACCGACGGCCGCGGTCGGGCTTTCGTGAAAGTCCAGGACGGATGCAATCATGCCTGTAGTTTTTGCAAAGTCGTTTTAGTGCGCGGCCGCTCGCGAAGCCGTTCGCTTACAGACATTGTGGAAGAAGTCAAACGCTTGGCGGATTCCGGCTATCGTGAGATCGTTTTTGCCGGTATTCAGCTTGGCGCTTACGGCCTGGATCTCGGAGACAAAACTTTTTTACCGGATGTGCTGGAATCATGCGCGCAAGTTCCAGGAATTGAAAGACTTCGTTTAAGCTCCATCGAACCTACCGATGTGAATGAAAAACTTATTGAGGCTCTTCGTGATATTCCCGAATGCTGTCCTCATCTTCATATCCCGCTCCAAAGCGGTGACGATGAAATCCTGCGGATTATGAACCGGCGCTATAGCCGTGCTTTTTACCGGGATCTTGTGGCCCGTCTTAGAGCCAATTTGCCGGATTTTTCTTTGACTCTGGATGTGATGGCCGGCTTTCCGGGTGAAGAGGAAATTCATTTTCAAAATACAATCGAACTTTTGCAAGAAGTAAAACCCCTTAAGTGCCATGTTTTTCCCTATAGCCGCCGGGAAGGAACGCGGGCCGCACGATTTAAAGATTCGGCGCCGGAAGTGATTCAGGGACGCGTCAAGCGTTTGATCGAACTTGGCGATCGATGGGGCCGTCAAATCCGCAAGGGATATGAAGGTCGTCTCATGCCGGTTCTGGTCGAAAAAAAGATGGAACAGGGCGGATGGGTTCAAGGGCTGACTTCGAATTATTTGAAAGTTTGTTTTCAGGGAGACGAACAAGACATCGAAAAAATTTTTCCCGTGGAGCTTTTGACACTTCAAGGAGACATGTTCTTCGCCAAAAAATCACAGGAGATAATGCATGTTTGATAAAATCTTCGGCTGGTTCGAAAGCTTTGTGCAGGGCTTTGCTTTGCAGTCCATCCTTCAACATTTCCAATGGGTCGACTGGCTGACCGTCGGCTTTGCCCTCTTGGGAATTGTGATGGGCATACGCAATGGAATGATGGGGGAGCTTGGGGGAATCATCGAGATTTCCATTGTCAATTTTTTTGTTTTTGAATACCGGGATTGGCTCAAGCGATTTATCATGGCCAATGTCCGGGAGATTCCGGTCAATGTTGCCGAGGCCGTCAGTTTCTTGGTTTTGGCGGCGGCCATTTGGTTTGTCGTGTCCGCGATCTTCGGATTTTTGGGAAAACTCTTTCATGCCGAAGTGGCGCCTTCGTTACGCATGATCGGAGGGGCGGTTTTGGGCGTCATCCGCTTTCTGATTGTTTTCAGCTTTTTTTCACAATTTATTCTGCTTCTTCCTTTCGACAAAATCAAAGTGTCTTATTACAAAGGGCAATCCTACACGGGCGAAGGGATTTCGAAAATTGCTCCAAAACTTCACGAGGCAATTTCCAATCCCTATCATTTGTTCACCGGGAAAAAATAATGCGATACGAAGACAAGGTGGTTGAAGAAGTCCAGCGCGCCAATGATATTGTGGAAATCATAAGCCAGTTCCTTCCGCTGAAACGGACAGGCCGGCATTTCAAGGCGAATTGTCCTTTTCATCAGGAAAAAACCCCGTCGTTTATCGTGAATGCCGAAAAACAAATCTTTCACTGTTTCGGGTGCCAGGCGGGAGGGGATGTCTTTAGTTTTTTGATGCGTTATGAAAATCTAAACTTTCCCGAGGCTCTGCGCCAGCTTGCCGAGCGCGCCAATATCCGTTTGCCGGAACCTTCCCGGAAAAATCCAGCTGAGGGACCGAGCGACAAGGAAAAACTTTATGAAATTTACCGGCTTGCCCAGGATTTTTATCACGCCCGTTTTTGCCATCCGGAAGCCGGAAAGGCCGCGCGCGAATATTGGAAAAAGAGAGGATTTGAAGAAAGTCTTGCCATGGAATTTAAAATCGGATGGGCTCCGGCCGATTGGCGACTCCTTTATGAATTTCTGATTAAAAAAGGATTCCCCGAAGCCCTTCTTTTAAAAACAGGGCTGATTCAGCGTTCTCCCAAAGGGCCTTTTTATGATGTTTTCCGCAATCGCCTTCTTTTCCCCATTCATAATCTGCAAGGCAAGGTGGTGGCTTTCGGCGGCCGGTTGATTGATCAATCGGAAGGGCCAAAATATTTGAACAGTCCCGAAACTGCGGTATTTCACAAGCGCCAGGAACTTTACGGGCTTTATCTGGCCAAAAAATTTATCAATCGCGATCGTCCCCAGCTTTTCGTCGTCGAAGGCTATTTTGGCTTCATGAGATTGTATGAAAAGGGATTCCGGACGACGGTAGCGACGCTCGGCACGTCGCTTACTCCCGAGCATGTTCAAATCCTCAAACGTTTTGCCGACGAGGCGATTGTGATTTATGACGGCGATCAAGCGGGGGAAATGGCGTCGCTCCGGGGGCTCGAGGTTTTTCTGGAAGGCGGCATGAGCGTGAAAGTGGTTCGCTTGCCCAAAGGCTATGACCCTGATGATTTTTTGAAAAAAGAAAACCCGGAAGCTTTCACCAAACTTCTTCAGGAAGCCCGGGATTTTTTTGATTTTGAACTCGAAGTTTTATCGGCAAAATATGACCGGGCCGAATCGCTGGGGCTTGTCAAAATTACCAATGAGTTTTTGGAAACATTTACCAAAGTAAAAAATCCGGTTTTGCTGGACCGTTATATCAAACGCCTTGCCGGTGTTTTGGGGGTTGAGGAAATGAGTTTGAGAACGGAATTTTCCAAGCTGCAAAAAAAATCTTCTCCGACTCCTTCGAAATCTGCTGCAGCACCCAAAGCGGAACGTTCCAAGGTGGACGCCCTTTCGCAGGATGAAATTTTGCTTTTAAGCCTTATGGCCGATGATGTCGAAATCCGGGAAGCCTCCAGTGGGGAACTTTCCCATTCCGATTTTAAAGATTCCGAGCTTTCGGCTATTTTTAAAACCCTTTCATCTATAACCGAACAAACCTCCTCCCTCCAGGTCCTGAACCGGCTTGAGAATGAATCTTTAAAAGAGAGGATGATTGCCTGTCTTGCCATGGATTGGACCTCGGAGAAGAAAAAAAGGGCCTTTAAAGACTGCCTCTGGAGGATAAAAAACCGGCAGCTGGAAAACCGCCTGGAGGAGCTTAGACGCCTGATTGCTAGAGCGGAAACCGATCAAGACTCAGCCAAGCTGACCCACCTGGTTACCGAATACAGGGACCTTTTGGCCCTCCGAAAATAACCTAAACCTTTTGCTGGTATATTCTCCGGAAATCCGTATAATTACACGTTTATGAAAAAGCAAGCCGTAAAGACTCAGCCCCAAATCCGTAAAGCCGCCATCAAGAACTCCAAATCCGAGGCTTTTCGCCCTTCAAAAAAGGAAGCGGAAAAGTCTAAATCCAAAGAACAATTTTCCATTCCTCAGATCATTGACAAGCTTACTGTGCTGGGCAAAAAGCAGGGTTATGTCAGTTATCAGCAGCTTCATAAATACTTGCCTGAAGACGGAACTCCTTCAGAAAAAATCGAAGAGGTGACGACGGCGCTTACAGAGAAAAATATCGAAGTGATCAGCCATCCTATCGATAATCAGGGAAAATCCGCAACTCCCGAGCCGGCAGCCGACAAGGTTTTTGAAGCCGTCTCGGATGTCGAACCCAAAAAAACCAAAGATGCGGATGAAGAAGACAAAGACGCCATTTCGGAATACGAACGCGTCCGCATGGATGATCCGGTCCGCATGTATTTGCGGCAAATGGGGCAAATTCCTCTTCTTACGCGCGAACAGGAAATCAATCTTGCCAAAAGAATCGAGGATTGCGAAGAAGCTTTAAAACGCGCGGCTTATGAGACCCGGGCTTGCCGCTATGAGGTCCTGGAGCTTTCCCGCAAAATTGTTTCCGGAGAGATTCCGCTTGAATCCATCATTGATGAAGAGCAGGAATCAAAAATCAATTTCACAAAACGCAAATTAAAAACACTGATTCGCCGGCTCCGGGCTTCGCGAAAGAATACCGATTTAGTTGAGCTTTTAATGCAATTTAATCTCAGCATCGGGATTGTCGAACAAATTGTCGCCAATCTCCGTCTTAAATTGATGGAGCTCAAAACCAACCGGGAACAAATCGAAAAACAACGCCGCCGTTCCGTGACCGGAAAAATCGGCGCGCTTCTGGAAAGAAACCGGCAAATTCTTAAAGAGCTCGGCGAAACGGAAAAGAAGATTCATGATCATTTCAAGCTCATTCAAAAAAGGGAAAGAGAGCTTTCCAGCGCCAAAAAAGATTTGGTTGCCGCCAATCTTCGTTTGGTCGTGAGCATTGCGAAAAAATACACCAACCGTGGATTGTCCTTCCTTGATCTCATTCAAGAGGGGAATATCGGCCTTATGAAAGCCGTGGATAAATTTGAATACAAACGCGGCTATAAATTTTCCACTTATGCCACCTGGTGGATTCGCCAAGCCATCACCCGTTCGATTGCCGATCAAGCGCGGACCATCCGTATTCCGGTCCATATGATCGAAACGATTAACAAATTTTTCCGTGCTTCCCGCCATTTGGTGCAGGAAACAGGCCGCGAACCGACTCCCGAAGAAGTGGCTCAAGTGATGAAAATGCCGGTGGAAAAAGTCAAAGGCATTCTCAAAATTGCCCAGGAACCTATCAGCCTTCAAACGCCGATCGGGGAAGAAGGGGACACAAGTTTTGGCGATTTTATCGAAGACAAATCCGCCATTTCTCCGGCCAATGCCACCGCTTACAGCATGTTGAAAGAACAAATGGATGACGTTCTCATGACCTTGACCGAAAGGGAAGAAAAAGTCCTGCGTCTTCGCTTTGGGATTGGGGATGGTTATCCCCGGACTTTGGAAGAGGTCGGTCAGATTTTTAATGTGACTCGGGAGCGCGTCCGTCAAATTGAGGCCAAGGCCCTTCGCAAACTTCGTCATCCCACTCGTTCCCGGAAACTCAAAAATTTCCTGGATATTAAACTGAGTGATTGAAGTCTGGGCCTGTAGCTCAGCTTGGTTCAGAGCAGGCGACTCATAATCGCTTGGTCCTAGGTTCAAATCCTAGCAGGCCCACTAGACCTGCGCCAATGCGCAGGCACAAAACATCGAGCGCTAATGACCGCTCGCAAGTTTTAGTGAAATCATTCAAAATCCTAAAAATCCATGCTGTCTATTTTTTCCTCATTGCTTTGAATTTGGGTGCCTCACCGGTACAGGATGATTTTTATCCTGCCTGGTGGTGCCGCGGAGGGCATCTGCAAACGATTGCCGGAGCCTTATTCCGCCAGACCCCTTCCATTCCTCTTCAGCGCGAGCGCATTGAAACTCCGGATGGAGACTTCCTGGATTTAGACTGGTTCTCCACCGGACAAAAATCACCGCTCGTTATTATCTTACCCGGCCTCGGCAGTTCGTCAGAAGCTTCCTATATCCGTACTTTATTCAAAGAAATTCAAAATAGAAAATGGCAAGCGGTCACCCTGAATGCGCGCGGGACCACCGGGCTCAATCGTCTCCCTAAAACAAGCCACGGGGGACAAACCGAAGATCTGGATTGGGTGATTCGCCGAATTATTGAAAATCAACACGCTGAAAAAATTTTTCTGGTGGGTTATTCCATCGGCGGCAATCAAATTCTGAAATGGCTGGCTGAAAAAGGAGAAAATGTCCCGGCAGTGATTGAAAAGGCGGTGGCTGTTTCAGTTCCTTATGATCTGGCTCAAACCTCGCGCAATTTGGACCGAGGCTTTAACCGGCGGGTTTATACCCGAACCATGCTTGAGGGTTTAAAAAAAATAGTGCTCGAAAAAGAAAAAAAGTTTCCGGCAGCCATGGACTATCAGAAAGTTAAAAGCGCGGCGACCTTTAAGGTTTATGACAGGGAAGTGACGGCTCGTTTAAACGGCTTTCAAAATGAATCGGATTATTGGACGAAATCCAGTTCAGCTAAAGATTTGGAGAAAATCCGGAAGCCGGTTTTGTTAATTCATGCTAAAAACGATCCCTTTCTTCCCGTGCGGGATCTGCCGCTTGAGGAGATTAAAAAATCCAGATTCCTGCACCTTCTTTTAACGCGGGACGGCGGGCATTTGGGATTTGTTTCCGCGCGCCGGCCGGATTGGCTGGAAAAAACCATCCTGGAATTTTTACAAAGCAAAAATTGACAAATATAGTATTTATGCTATATTTTGCGCATGCTGAATCCGGGGTTCAAAATCTTTGAATGCCGCAGCCGGCGGGGATGGACGCAGGCGGAACTTGCGGCCAAAGCGGGCATTGCGCAGGCCAATCTCTCCAACATCGAAAAAGGCAAACGGGATTTGACAGTATCTACTCTTGTGCGGGTTGCCGCCGCGCTGGAAGTCCGTCCTTCGGAACTCATTGAAGAGCCCCCGGTTAAAAAGTTGTCTTTTGCCCGCCACAAAATCGAAACTCTCGCAAAAGCCGTGATTTTTCCGGACACAAAAGCTTCTTCTGAAATTCGCCAGTTGGCAAAGCTTTTTAGAGAAATCCTTCCCGAAACAAATCCGCGCGCCGGTTCCAGGAAAATCCAACAGGCATGGATGCAGCTACGCCGGCGGTTTTCTTCCGGGGAAATTCGCGGAATTTTTCAAAGAATCGAAGATGCCAGACAAAGGGCCAGCCATGCATAAAAGGCAAATTGATTTATTCTTCAGGGAACTCGATAAGGCCCTTATGAAGAAGGCCGAGATTATTCTTTTGGGTGCCAGCGCCGGAAGCTTGATGGGGCATATACGCCCAAGCTTTGATATTGATTTTGAAATACGGCTGAACCAACCCAGGCAAAATAAGAAGGGGGTAGAAGGAGCCATCTTGCGTACCGCACGGAAAGTCGGAGTGGCCGTCAACTTTTCGGAAAACGTGGATCATTGGTCCATGGTGAGCTATTTGGATTATCGCAAAACGGCCTTACCTTACAAAAAATTTGGCAGGTTGAATGTGAAACTAATCGCCCCTTCCTATTGGACCATCGGCAAAATGGCCCGTTATTATGCCTTGGATGCCAAAGATATGGCCGCGATTATCAAGAAGAAAAAATTAAAATTGGAACCTTTGCTGCGGCTGTGGAAGCGTGCTTTGGATCAAAGTGATTTAAGTTTGGAACTCGGACAATTTAAAAAACATGCGGCTCATTTTCTTAAAACATACGGCCCCCGGCTTTGGGGAAAAAATTCCGAAAAAGCGATTCTGAAATTTACCGAGAGCTCACAAAAGTAACAAAAGATACAAGCCCGCCTCTCGGGACAAGCTAGCAACTTATAACCTAGCCTTGTAAGCCGGTCTCCTTCATTTACCCTTTTAGATAAGAAGTAAGGTAAAAAAGCCCTCGAGGAGGCGCAATATGAAAAAGCTTTTTTTTCTGGCTCTGAGTCTTTTTATTTTCATGATTCCCAATGTCCTTGTGGCTTATGAAGCAAATTCCTCTGATAGTAATAGCGACCTTCCCGATTATTCCGATTTGATTCCTACCGTAGATTCCGGCGGCGTTTCGGTCCGGCCGGTAGAAAGCCAACCTTCCCGTCAAGACACTTCTCCGATTGTAGTTGAAACCGATTACCAAGATTGATTATCCAAGCTTCGGTTGTGTGACAATATCGAAGTCCGCACCGTAAGGAATCCGTTTTGGCATAAGAATTGTTGTCATAAAGGTGTAAGACACGGAGTTCCTTTAGAAACGGTGGTGCGGAATACCGGAATTTGTCAGAATTGTCTGACGACAGTCTGACAAAAAGAAGGATTCCCGCCACCGTTTAATAAGAATAAGAAAGGGGAAAAACATGGAAAATAAACATATGAAAGTTGAAGACATTATGACCGATGACCCCAGTTGCTGTACTCCTGATACCACCCTTTTGAAAGTTGCCAAGATGATGTCTGATATGGATTGCGGGGAAATTCCCGTGGTGGACAATCAAATCAGTTTAAAACCCGTCGGAGTTATCACGGACCGTGATATTGTTTGCCGCGCCGTAGCGGAGGGGAAAAACCCTCTGGACATGACCGTGAGAGAATGTATGAGTTCGCCTTGCATCGCCGTGACTCCGGACACAAGTTTGGAAGAATGCTGCGGGATTTTGGAGAAAAACCAAATAAGAAGAGTGCCGGTGGTGGATGAACAGGGCTCTTGCTGCGGGATTGTGGCCCAAGCCGACATAGCCCGCAAAGCTTCTGAGGAACAAGTTGCCGAAGTGGTCAAAGAGGTTTCACGAATATAACCATGAAAGTTTCCGATCTCTTTGTCCAATGCCTGGAAAACGAAGGCGTAAAGTATGTCTTCGGATTGCCGGGCGAGGAAATTGAAGATGTTTTGTTTTCTCTTCAGAAATCTTCCATCCGATTTATTTCCACACGTCATGAACAAGGCGCCGCTTTTATGGCCGATGTATGGGGAAGGCTTACGGGAAAGGCCGGCGTTTGTCTCTCCACGTTGGGTCCTGGTGCCACGAATCTTGTGACCGGAGTGGCCGATGCGAATCTCGACAAAAGTCCGGTAGTGGCCATTACGGGACAGGCGGGTCTTCACCGTATTCACAAAGAAGGCCATCAATATTTGGATATTATCAGTTTGTTCCGTCCGATCAGCAAATGGAATGCGTCGATTACTCATCCTGATTCCGTTTCGGAAATCGTGCGCACCGCCTTTAAAATCGCGGAAAGTGAAAAACCGGGGGCCGCTCATATTGAAATTCCTGAAGACGTGGCCTCCATGGAAACAAGTGAAAAACCAATGCGGGTGGTGACGGTCCGGCGTCCTGATCCGGATACCCAGGCGCTGGCCGAGACGGTTTTGCTTTTAAAGAAAGCCGAAAGACCCATGATTTTGGCGGGAAATGGGGCAGTGCGCAAACCTGCCGCGGAACAACTGCTGGAATTTGTCGAAAGTTTTGATATTCCTTTTGTGAATACGTTTATGGGGCAGGGCGCGATTCCGGATAGCAGTTCAAAATCCCTCTTTACCCTCGGTTTGAATTTCCGGGATATTGTGATGGACGCGGTGGACAAAGCCGATCTTGTGATTTGCGTCGGCTATGATATTGCCGAATATTCTCCGGACCGATGGAATCCCAAAAAAGATAAAACCATTATCCATATTGATTTTACGCCGGCGGAAGTTTACACCCATTATCAGCCTGCCGTTGAAATTGTGGCGGATATCGCCGCCACTTTTCGCGAACTGGGTGAGCTTTTTGCCAAAGAAGGCAAAGTATTTGATCCCCGCTGGTACAAACCCGTGCGCGAAGAAATTGTGAAGGATATTCAAAGCTATACCCTCAAACGCCGCGGGCATTTTACTGTGCCCGGCATTTTGAATGTGCTGCGTTCTATCATGAAGGATGAGGATCTTTTAATCAGCGATGTGGGGACCCATAAAATTTGGATTGCCCGGAATTTTCCCGTGAATGCTCCCAATGGTTGTTTGATTTCCAATGGTTTGGCGAGCATGGGTTTTGCGCTTCCCGGAGCGGTGGCGGCGTCCCTTTGCCAGCCGGGGCGGCGCATTGTGGCGGCCATGGGGGATGGCGGGTTTCTCATGAACTCCCAGGAAATCGAAACCGCCAAACGTGCCGGCGCAAAATTTGTTATCCTTGTTTTTAATGATAATGATTATGGCTTGATCAGCTGGAAGCAAAAAATGAATCGGGGCCGGACGGCCGGAACAAAAATCACGAATCCCGATTTCACAATGTATGCTGAAAGTTTCGGAATAAAAAGTTTTTCTCCAAAAAATCCTGAAGGGCTCGCGCGCGACCTTAAAAAGGCGCTTTCTTCCGGAGAGCTTTGTTTGGTCCATGTTGATGTAAAAGGGGCCAGGTCCCTTAGGAAAAGGTGAATGATGCCCATTCAATCGATCAATCCTACCAGCGGTGAACTGATTCGCACTTATATTCAGAAAAATGATCAGGATATCAACGCTGCACTTTCAAAAATCGAACCGGCTTTTCAATCTTGGAAACGCATCCCGTTTTCAAAAAAGGCGAGTTTGATGAAGGCCGCCGCCGCGCGGCTTCGAGAAGAGATCGATGCTTATGCCCGCCTTATGGCCGTAGAGATGGGAAAACCGGTGACGCAGGGAAGAAAAGAAATCGAAAAATGCGCCTGGGTTTGTGATTATTACGCCGAAACGGCCGAAAAATTTCTTGCCCCGGAGTTTATCACCAGCGATGCCTCGAAAAGCTATGTGGCTTTTGAACCGCTTGGCGCTGTGCTTGCCGTGATGCCTTGGAATTTTCCCTTCTGGCAGGTTTTTCGCGCGGCAGCGCCGGCTTTGATGGCCGGCAATGTCATGATTCTAAAGCATGCTTCTAATGTCCCCGGTTGTGCCGAAACCATTGAAAGTGTTTTTCGTGAGGCCGGATTCCCGGAAGGGGTTTTCTCCAATGTTTTTGTCGAAAACGCACGCGTCTCTGAACTCATCGAACACCCTGTGGTGAAGGCTGTGACCCTTACCGGAAGTGTGGGGGCCGGGAGCGCAGTGGCCGCGAAAGCAGGCAGTCTCATTAAGAAAACGGTTTTGGAGCTTGGCGGCAGCGACCCGTATCTTATTCTCGAAGATGCCGATTTGGAACTGGCCGTTCCGACTTGCGGGGCATCCCGGCTTATTAATAGCGGGCAAAGCTGTATAGCCGCCAAACGTTTTCTTGTGGTCGAAAAAATTTATGAGAATTTTCTGCGCGGGCTTATCAATTTTATGAATGATCAAGTGATGGGAAATCCGCTGGAAGAAAATACTACCTTGGGCCCTTTGGCAAGGCGCGATTTGCGGGACGGCATCCATTATCAAGTGTTGGAAAGTATCAAAAAGGGAGCAGAACTTTTTTTGGGAGGACAAATTCCGGAAGGGCCGGGCGCTTTTTATCCTCCTACGATTTTGGGCAATGTCAAAAAGGGAATGCCGGTATTTGATGAAGAGGTTTTTGGGCCCGTGGCGGCGGTAGTCAAAGTGCGGGATGAAAAAGAGGCCGTTCAAACGGCCAATGATTCTGTTTTCGGGCTCGGTGCCGCTGTTTTTACCCGCGATGTTGAAAGAGGAGAAAGAATTGCGCGTGAAGGATTAAAGGTCGGTTCCGCTTTTGTGAATGCCCTCGTCAAATCCGATCCCCGCCTGCCTTTTGGAGGAGTCGAACAATCCGGATATGGCCGCGAACTCGGCATTTTCGGCATTCGTGAGTTCGTGAACATTAAAACGGTTTACATTAAATAAATTCGAGTAAAATTTAAAAGTCAAAAATCACTTTAAGCGATTTGAAAAGACGTAAACGGCTTTCTCTATGAATCTCGCCCAGTTTTTTTTGAAATCTTCGATTGTCGATGGCTCGAATCTGATCAACAAGAATATCCGAATAGACCGTTAATCCTGCCTCTTCTTTTTTAAGATGAACTCGAAGCCATTTTGCTTGAGGGAAAATTTTCGAGGTGAGAGGACAAATGAGGGTGGAGGGATGCCCCGCTTCGTTTAATAAATTAGTTTGAATGACGACGACGGGACGTAATTTGCCAGGTTCGGTGCCGAATCGTGGATTAAGATCCGCAAGATACACACACCATTTCTTGATTTCCATTAAGAGCCCGTAATTTCATCTTCCAAAGTTTCAAAGGCTTCAAGCACTTCCATAGAGTTTTCACGAACCATGTTTGATTCTTTGGTTAAGTCTTTTTTTAACAAGGCCCTTTTTTTGAGCTTGTTATAAAAAGCGACAGCATCATTGATATAAGCATTTCGAGGGATTTGGATTTTCTTTGTGATATTCTCGGTTTCTTCGTAAATATCATCCCTCATTTTTAAGGAAAGAATTTTAGACATGGGAACACCTCCTGACAGGGAGTATATACCGGTGGTATATACCTGTCAAACTGATCTTCTCTGAAAGATGGAAATCTCCCCCTTATTTCCGATTTCATCATATAATGCCTTTCTCAAAAAATGATACCCATAGAAAATCACGCAACTTTTGACGGGTTGGGCATTGCCCCGAAGTTGATCGAAATTCTCGATCGGCTGAAGTTCAAGCATCCGACACCGATTCAGCATAAGGCCATCCCTGCTGCCCTGGAAGGCAAAGACATCATCGGTATTGCCCAGACCGGCACGGGGAAAACATTGGCTTTTGGAATTCCCATAGTCCAGCGCCTTTCAATCAAGAAAGGAAAGGCGCTTATCCTTGTGCCTACCCGGGAACTTGCCGTGCAGGTGAATGATACCTTTCAAAAGCTTATCCCTTCTTACGGAATGAAAGCTGCCGTCCTTATCGGCGGAGCGCCGATGCACTCTCAAATTCATGTGCTTCGCAAAAATCCTTCTATCATTGTTGCAACCCCGGGGCGCCTCCTTGATCATCTGGAACAGCGAACCGTGATGTTAGGGGATGTGAATGTGCTTGTGCTTGACGAGGCGGACCGCATGCTGGATATGGGGTTTGAACCGCAGGTTCGCAGGATTCTGCGCTCGATTCCTAAAGAAAGGCAGACTTTCTTTTTTTCAGCCACCATGCCTCAGCCTATTCTCGCGATGGCTTCTCAGCACATGAAACTTCCCGTATGTGTCGAAATCGCAAGATCCGGCACCACCCCGGAGCGTGTGACTCAGGAACTTTTCATCGTTTCGCGCGAACGCAAAGAAGAACTCCTAAAAAAGATACTTCATCAATATCACGGCAGTGTTCTCCTTTTCACAAGGACAAGAGTCGGGGCCAAAAGAATTTCCGGGGCCCTTCGCAATATGGGACAAGTGGCCGCACAAATCCATGCCGATCGTACGCTTGCTCAGCGTCGGGAAGCCTTGGAAGGATTTAAAACAGGAAAATACCGCATTCTCGTAGCCACTGATATTGCGGCACGAGGAATTGATGTAACGGGAATTGAAGTCGTTATCAATTATGATCTTCCGGAGGATGCAGAAAATTATATTCATAGAATCGGACGTACCGCTCGTGCCGGACATGAAGGCCGCGCCATTTCCTTTGCCACTCCCGATCAGGCCGAAGAAGTCAAAAAAATCGAAAGATTACTGCGAAAACCCTTACCTCTAGTCAAGCATCCCGAAGTCCCCGGTGAAAATTTTTCAGAGCCGGTGCGAACGCAAGGGGGCTTCCGCCGCGGCCGCCGTTCCTTTGGGTCCTTACACGGCCGCCGCCGCCGATAAACTCTTCTTGGGTTCACTTCCATAATCTCCATCAAGGAAAAAAGCTTTCCCGGCCGATAATAAAAGAACTTAAAAGGCTTAATGCCAAGGACTTCCGTTTGTGCCGATTGCGTGTATAATTTGTATATTATGAGAAAACGGAAAACAAGCCTCCGGCTCTATCGAGCCGTAGGCTCGGAGAGGAGAGTGAAATGACAAAAAGAGTATTGATTGTGGATGATGAGGTAAACATCGCTCTCCCTCTCCAGGAATTCTTAGAGGAATACGGCTACGAAGTTCATACCACCGATACCGGCAAAAAGGCCCTCGAAATTTACGAAAAGTCCATTAGCGGGAAACCTTATGATCTTATCCTTCTCGATATCATTATGCCCCGGATGAGCGGTCTTGAAGTTCTTGATACCATTCGCAAAAGCGAAAAAAAACGCGGAGTAGAAGCCAAAAACGGGATTAAAATTATTATGATTTCAGGAATGAAAGAGTCCTGGATGAATGACGCTTTTCGGGACGGCTGCAATGATTATGTGGTCAAACCTTACGACCTTGATTTTCTCTTGATGAAAGTAAAGGGAATGCTGGGAGATAAGGATTGATTGGTTATGCAGTTTACTCCGGCCAATCTTGAGGGGATTGTGATTATCGAACCGAAGATTTTTCGCGACACACGCGGTTTTTTTATGGAAAGTTACAATCAAAAAATGTTTTCTGAAAACGGCATTGATGTTCCCTTTGTGCAGGATAATGTCAGCCGTTCGCAGAAAGGAAGCGTGCGGGGGATGCACTATCAGCTTTTGCCCCATGCGCAGGGAAAGCTCGTTACCGTAACTTGGGGAACGGTTTTTGATGTCTCGGTAGACATACGGAAAAATTCACCGACATTCGGAAAATGGTTCGGCTACACCTTAAACGATGAAAATCGTCATTTGCTTTATATCCCGCCAGGTTTTGCCCATGGTTTTTGTGTCCTCTCGGATTTCGCGGAATTTAGTTATAAATGTACCGGGTTTTATGTCCCGCAGGCGGAACGGACGATACGCTGGAATGATTCTCGAGTAGGCATTCGCTGGCCGATGGATCCTGATCCCAGATTAATGTCGGATAAAGACCGCAATGCCCCCGATTTGGCTTCGGCGGAAAACAATTTCAACTGAAGGAGAGCCGGTAACGATGAAAAAGTTTCAAAATACCGACTACATCAAATCCATTGGTACCGTGATGGTGAAAAAAGTCATCGCGGTGACGCCCGAGACTTCGGTTCAGGAATGCGCCAAAAAATTGGCGGCCCATAAAATCGGATGCGTGGCGGTCTTGAGAGACGGACGGCTTGTGGGAATTGTCAGCGAACGCGATATTGCGGTTCAAATCGGTGCGAAGGGAAAAAATCCCTCGCAGACGAAGGTAAACGATATCATGACGGCCAAGGTGGTGACGGCGAGAGTTGACGATTCGCTGGCCAAAGTTGCGGGAATGATGCACAAAATGCATATCCGCCATATTCCTGTGGTGGATAATGACAATCGTCCCATCGGCATTCTTTCTATGCGCGACCTTCTTACCCGTATTGAAACCAATTTAAAGAATCTTGTCCGCGAAAAAACCAAAGACCTCAATAGCGATCCTCTCACGGGACTTTATAATTACCGGTTTTTCAATAATTACATGGATGCTGAAATTGCCCGCAGTTCCCGGCACGGCCATCAGCTTTCACTTCTCTATATTGATATCGATCACTTTAAAATCTTCAATGATACCCACGGCCATGCCAAAGGAAATGTGCTGCTTAAATCGGTTGCCAATCTTCTCAAATCCCGGGATGTTCAAGTCCAGGGAGAGGTAGCTCCCGCGTTTTCCATAAGAAAATCAGATATCGGCATTCGAATCGGGGGAGATGAATTTGTGCTGATTTTACCCGAGACCTCAAAAGAGGCTTCGCTTTTTTGTGCTGAGCGCCTGCGTCAGGGAGTGGAACAAACCGTAGCGATTCGAAAGAAAAACCAGGCGCAGCATGTCACGGTCAGTATCGGCATAGCTTCCTATCCGACGGATGCTACAGGGAAAAAAGATCTTTTGGAAAAGGCTGATCAGGCGCTTTATCAGGCCAAAAAGCTCGGCCGCAATCGCGTTTACGTTTATGCTTAGGGCATAACTCTTTGTCTTTCCCTCCAATTTCATTTAAAATCTTACATCATGAAAAAGTGTTTGAAGGCCGTGTTTAGCGGAACAGTGCAGGGGGTGGGATTCCGCTTCACCGCGGAAAGAATTTCGCGGCATTTCGAGGTGACGGGGTATGTCCGCAATCTTCCGAATGGAAAAGTGGAGCTTCTGGCTGAAGGCGAAGAAATCATTGTCCAAGATTTTTTGAAAGCGGTACGGGAAAGTTCAATGTCCTCTTATATCCGCGATGTGGAAATTTATTGGTCTGAACCCGAAGCCCGCTTTAAAACTTTCAGCATCGCCGCCTAGTATGCTACTGGCCATTTTCTCCGACATTCATGCCAACTTGGAAGCCCTCGAAACCGCCGTTTCCTACACCGAGCGTCACGAGATTAAAAAATGGGTTGTGCTGGGAGATACCCTTGGCTATGGAGCCGATCCCAATCTTTGTTTTGAATGGGTATTGCAGCACGCTTCCATTATTGTGACGGGAAATCATGAAAGGGCGATTGTCGATCCCGGGGTCCGCCAATGGTTTAATCATGATGCGCGCGAAGCCATTCTTTGGACGGAAAATATTATCGATCCTGCTTTTAAAAAAGCCATTCTGGATTTTCCTTATATGAAAATAGAAGGGGATATGGTTTTTACCCACGGCAGTCCCGCGGAACCCGAGGCCTTTCAATATTTGATGAGCTATGCCGACTGCGTCCCTTCCTTCAAGCAAATGAAATGCCCCATCTGTTTTGTCGGCCATACGCATATTCCGAGCTGTTTTTCGGAGCAAAAGCAAGAAGGGTACTATTTGAAGCCGGGATTATTTCAATTGGAAAAAAATGAGCGCGTGATTTTGAACCCCGGCAGTATCGGCCAGCCGCGCGACCGTGATCCCCGGCTTTCTTTCGGGATTTTTGACGACGAACACAAAACCTTTGAAATCGTGCGGCTGTCCTATGACAATGAAAAGGCCGCGGACAAAATCCGCAAGGCGGGACTGCCGGCATTTTTGGCGGACCGGTTATTATAGATGAATAAACAACAGGCCCAAAAAACCATTCAAAAGCTTCGCAAAGATATCGAATACCACAATCGCAAATACTATCTGGAAGCCAAACCGGTGATCAGCGATTTTGAATTCGATAAGATGATGCAAAAGCTGATCGATCTGGAAAAGGAATTCCCGGATCTTCTGACGCCCGATTCTCCCTCCCAGCGCGTGGGAGGAGCTCCCCTAAAACAATTCCGTACGGTAACTCACCCGGTTCCCATGCTTTCCCTCGACAACACCTATTCTGTGGAAGAGCTGGAAGAATTCGATAAACGGGTGAAAAAATTTCTGGGAGTTGGAGAAGCGGAATATTTTGTGGAAGAAAAAATCGACGGGGTTTCGATCACTCTAACTTATGAAAACGGCATTCTTACTTTGGGGGCGACTCGCGGAGACGGAAAACGCGGGGATGATATTACCGAAAATCTCAAAACCGTGGGCTCCATTCCTTTAAAAATTCCCGTGGAAGGGGCTTCTTATAAAGGAAAAATTCCGCGGTTTTTAGAAGTGCGCGGAGAGGCCTATTTGTCTCATGAAAGTTTTCAGCGGATTAATAAGGAAAAAGAAGAGGCTGGCGAAGAGCTTTTTGCCAATCCCCGTAATGCCTGTGCCGGAAGTTTAAAACAGCTTGATCCTAAACTTGTCGCGCGCCGTAAGCTCGACGCCTTTATTCATGGGCTTGCGGAAATCGAAGGCGGCCCCGAACTGAAAACCCAAAGCCAAACCATCGAATTTTTTCAATCTTTAGGATTCAAAACCATTCAGCATGCACGCGTTTGTGAAAATATCGCGGGCGTTAACCGTTTTGTCGAAGTTTATCGCGAGAAAAAAAATAAACTTAATTATGATGTCGACGGTTTGGTGGTGAAGGTAAACCGTTTTGATTATCAACGGTCGCTTGGGACAACAAGTAAATCCCCGCGCTGGATGATTGCCTACAAATATCCGGCGGAACGGGCCGAAACGGTTTTACAAGATATCAAAATTCAAGTGGGAAGAACGGGAGTGCTTACCCCCGTGGCGATTTTGGAACCGGTGCGGCTTTCGGGAACAACCGTGTCACGCGCCAGTCTTCATAATCAGGATGAAATCGGCCGGCTTGACGTAAGAATCGGCGATCATGTCATGATCGAAAAAAGCGGAGAAATTATTCCTAAAGTCATAGAAGTTCTAAAAGACAAACGCAAAGGAAGCCTTCGCAAATTCGTATATCCCGAAAAATGTCCGGTTTGCGGCGGAAAAGTTGAACGCTTTGGAGAGGAAGTGGCGGTTCGTTGCATCAATCTTGCCTGTCCGGCACAGTTAAAAGGCCGCGTCCGCCATTATGCCCAGCGCGATGCCATGGATATTGACGGACTGGGCGCGGTTTGGGTGGATAAATTGGTGGAGCTTGGTTTTATCAAAGATTTGGCGGACATTTATTATCTGGATTATGACAAGGTCGTGAATTTGGAAAGAATGGGGGAGAAGTCCGCCGAAAATCTTTTCAAGGGTATCGAAGAAAGCAAACAAAGGCCTTTAGAGAGACTGATTTATGGGCTCGGTATTTTGGATGTCGGGGAGCGCGGGGCTTATTTACTGGCGCAAAAATTCAAACATTTGGATAAAGCGGCGAAAGCAAGCGAAGAAGAAATACAGTCCATTCGCGAAATCGGTCCTGTGACGGCCCATTCCATTCATGAATTTTTCCGCCAAAAAGGGACGGAAAAAATTCTGGAGAAATTAAAAAAGGCCGGGGTACGCTTTGATCTTGTCACGGCCGTGAAAACCGCCACGCCCTTTTCCGGCAAGTCCTTCGTGATTACCGGCACGCTCGAAAAATTTGAACGCAGCAAAGCCGAGACCATCATTCGCGGTTTGGGAGGGCATCCCAGCGGAAGTATCAGCAAAAAGACCGATTATTTGATCGTGGGCGAGAGCCCCGGCTCCAAGCTGGACAAGGCTAAGGAATTAGGCGTCAAAATCCTCGAAGAAAAAGACTTTCTCAAAATGCTCAAAGCAAGCGGCACCCAGACCGATTAAGCAAGGGGATTCTACGGCCGATAGTTGTAAGTATGGAACCCTACCCGATTCCTGAATTCTTCAATTATCTTTCCGCCGAAAAAGGCCTGGCGCAAAATACCCTTATTGCTTACCGCCAAGACCTCATTTTCTACAGCCAATTTATCAAAGAAAAAAAAATCGGGGGATGGGACAAAATAAAACGCGATCATATTATTCAATTCTTAAGCCGGGAACAAAAAAGAAAATTGGATGTTACCACGATTGCGCGCCGGCTTGTCTCGATTAAACTCTTTCACCGGTTTATGGTTCAGGAAAGACTCCTTGCCGAAGATGTGACCAGCATTCTCGAATCTCCCAAGCTTTGGAAAAAACTTCCTCATTTCCTGACACGGCAGGAAGTGGAGGGCCTTTTTAAAATGCCTGTGACCCAGGATCCGGCCGGGATTCGTAACCGGGCCATGCTGGAATGTTTGTATGGAACAGGGCTTCGGGTTTCGGAAGTGACGGGGCTGACGCTCGAAGGCGTTGATTTGCAAAATGCTTATCTTCGTTCGCGCGGAAAAGGGGATAAAGAAAGAATTGTGCCCATTGGAAGCAAAGCCATTCAGGCCTGCAAAATTTATCTGGAAAAATCGCGGCCGAAAATGAAACCCAAAACTTCCCATTTTTTTATCGGAAAAAACGGAAAAGGGCTCACGCGCCAATATGTTTGGCAGATGATCAAACAAATCGCGCGCCAGGCCGGGATTCAAAAAGAAATTACGCCGCATACCTTCCGTCATTCTTATGCAACGCACCTTCTCGAAGGGGGCGCCGATCTGCGTATGGTTCAAGAGCTGCTCGGTCATTCGGACATTTCCACCACGCAAATTTACACCCACGTTTCCCGCGACCGTTTGAAAGGCATTCACGCTAAGTTTCATCCCAGAGGTTGATGATTAATTCCGACATCTTCTCCGAAACCGTTCAGCTCACAAATTAATTCCGGATTGAGTGAGCTTCACTGCCGGCTCCTCCAATTTTCCATTTCCATTGAAAATTGGGTCGCCGAGCTTTCTTTCGAAGAGTCGAAATTAATCAGCATGAGCCGAAGGCGGCTTTGCTCGCTTGATAGAGTTCATAATTGCCGCATATTGCGCAGTATGCTATACTGCCGCTTTCCGAGAGAGCCTATGAAAAAAATTCTTCTAACTGTAGTGTTTATCCTGAGTTCGGCGGTTTGTGTTCAGGCCCAAGAGGGTGCAGATTCGCAAGATCCTGCAAACAAATCTGTGTCAACGCCGGCTAAGGAAGATCAATTAATTCCGATAGACCAATCTGCGGATAGAAACCGGATTATTGAGCTTGAAAGGCGCTTGAATGATCTTGAGCGCAGTTACCGGTTTCTGGACGATCGGCTCCGAAGTTTGGACAGATCCGTGGATGATTTGAAAAGACGCCGGTCATTTTAATCCCGCCTGTGCTGGGCGATTTTCACGGCGCTATCGTCTAGCCCGATCTAGGACGTCACCCTCTCACGGTGAAGACACGGGTTTAAATCCCGTTAGCGCTACCAATTAAATGAGGTCCCGATGATTTCGCGATACACGCGTCCCGAAATGGGAAAAATTTGGAGTGAAGAAAACAAAGTCCAGAAATGGCTGGACGTGGAACTGGCTGCCTTAGAAGGTCTTGCTCATTACGGTTATATTCCGGGAGACATTCCCAAAAAAGTGCGGGATAAAGCGGGATTCAATCTCGAACGCATTCGCGAAATCGAAAAAGTAGTTCAGCATGATGTCATTGCCTTCCTTACCAATCTGGCCGAACACGTGGGCCCGGTGGGCCGCTATGTTCATTTTGGACTGACCTCTTCGGACATTCTCGATACGGCGCTTGCCCTTCAGCTTAAAGAAGCTTCCGTGATCCTGATTCGCGAACTCAAAAAATTGATCGAAATCATACGCAAAAAAGCCGGTGAACATAAAAATACTTTAATGGTGGGCCGCAGTCACGGGGTTCACGCCGAGCCGACGACCTTTGGCCTTAAAATGGCCCTTTTTTATGAGGAATTCAAAAGGAATCTCAAGCGCTTGGAATCTGCCGCGGAAACCGTCAGCTATGGAAAAATTTCCGGAGCGGTGGGAACTTTCGCGAATGTGCATCCTCAAGTGGAAGATTATGTCTGCAAAAAACTTGGCCTCAAGCCCGCGCCGGTTTCCACACAAATTCTGCAGCGCGACCGGCATGCCGAATATTTGACCACGCTTGCCATCATCGGCGGATCTCTGGAAAAGCTCGCCACGGAAATCCGCGGGCTTCAAAAAACTGAGACCCTGGAAGTTCAAGAATTTTTCGGAGAAGGCCAGAAGGGTTCTTCGGCCATGCCGCATAAGCGCAATCCCATTACCTGTGAACGGATTGCCGGTCTTTCCCGCATTCTGCGCGGCAATGCCATGGCGGCGCTTGAAAATATCGCGCTCTGGCATGAACGCGACATCACGCATTCCTCCGTGGAACGCGTCATTTTTCCCGACAGCACCATCCTTTTGGATTATATGATTTCACTCATGCAGGCGGTGATCAAAGATCTTGTCGTGAATAAAGAAAATATGCGCGTCAATCTCGAGAAAACCCGCGGCATGATTTTTTCCCAAGGGCTTCTCCTTAAATTGATTGAAAAAGGAATGACGCGCGAAGCCGCCTACAAATGCGTTCAAGACTGCGCCAAAAAAGTTTGGGAAAATAACCGTCTAAAACTCGAAGATGTGGCCTTGGCGGAAAAAAGAGTCGCCAAGGTTTTGACTCCGGCGGAAATTAAAGAGGTTTTTAGTTACAAATATCACACCAAAAATGTCCCTCATATTTTTAAACGCGCGGGAATAACCTCATGATCACAACCCAGGAAAAAACAACTATGTCAGAAAAGAAAACGGTTTGGGAAACAAAACTTCCTCTGCCGCTTGCCGGCCGCGGGAAGGTTCGCGATATTTATGAAGTGGATAAAGACAAGCTTTTGATTATCACCACCGACCGCTTAAGCGCCTTTGACGTGGTTCTTCCTAATCCGATTCCGGGTAAAGGCAGAGTGCTTACGCAAATTTCCGTTTTCTGGTTTGATTATTTCAAGAATACTGCGGCGCATCATTTGATTACGGCAGATGTCACCAAAATGAATCTTCCCGCGGACGTGGTGAAGAAATTTGGCGCGGAGCTCGAAGGCCGTTCGATGCTCGTTAAAAAAGCAAAGCCGCTTTCCGTGGAATGCGTTGTGCGCGGCTATGTCACGGGTTCCGGATGGAAGGATTATCTGAAAACCGGCGCGGTTTGCGGTCATGCGCTTCCGAAGGGCCTTAAGCAATGCGAGAAATTGCGTGAGCCGATTTTTACGCCGGCCACCAAAGAAAGTTCGGGGCACGATATCAATATCGACTTCAAAGAAACGATCAAGCGAGAAGGCGAAGCCGTGGCCAAGCAAATCGAAAAAATCTCCATCGAGCTTTACAAAAAAGGCGCGGATTATGCCGCCACGAAAGGAATCCTTATTGCCGACACCAAATTCGAGTTCGGAATTCTGGACGGCAAATTGATTTTAATCGATGAAGCCTTGACGCCCGACAGCTCGCGTTTTTGGCCCAAAGACAAATATGAAGTGGGCCATGATCAGCCGAGTTATGACAAACAAATCGTCCGCAATTATCTTTTGGACATTCAATGGAATCAGCAGCCGCCAGCCCCGGAACTTCCGGCAGAGGTGATTGAAAAAACAAGCCAGGCTTACCGCGATGTGTACGAAAGACTGGTAGGAAGGAAATTAGACTGATGTATAAAGCATCCATTAATGTAACACTCAAAAAATCGGTATCCGATCCTCAAGGACAAACGGTGCTGCATGCGCTCGAAACCTTGGGATTTAAAGAAGCCCGCGATTTGCGCGTGGGCAAATTCTTCGAGCTTACGCTGGATGCTTCGGACAAAGCCAAGGCCGAGGCCGAGGTGCGCGCCATGTGTGACAAGCTCCTGATTAATCCCGTGATCGAAGAATATTCATTTCAGCTTAGTGAACTGAACGGTAAAAGATAAAACAAAAGGTACCAGGTACCTTTTGGGTTAGGATGTAATGAAAGCGGCAGTGGTGGTTTTTCCAGGCTCCAATTGCGATACGGATTGTTTCTCGGCGCTTCATGATGTGATGAAGCAGCAAGTGGAATATGTCTGGCATAAGGAACGCTCACTGCCCAAAGTGGATCTGGTCGTTCTTCCCGGCGGGTTCAGTTATGGAGATTATTTGCGCACCGGCGCGGTGGCGCGTTTTTCGCCCGCCATGGAAGCGGTGAAAAAACACGCGGCCGAAGGCCGTTATGTCATCGGGATTTGCAATGGCTTTCAAATTCTGCTTGAGGCAGGACTTCTTCCGGGCGCTATGCTGCGTAACCGTTCTCTTTCTTTTATCTGCAAACACGTTTGGCTTCGGGCCGAAGAGACGAATACGGCTTTCACCAAGAAAATAAAAAAAGGTGAAACCCTTCAAATTCCCATTGCGCACGGCGAAGGCAATTATTATTGCGATGACGAGACCCTTAAACGTTTGCAAAACGAATCACGCATTATTTTCCGGTATTCTTCCGAAAAGGGAGAAGTAAGCGATGCCTTCAACCCCAACGGGTCGCGGGACAATATCGCCGGCATTATCAATGAAAAGCGCAATGTTCTTGGCATGATGCCTCATCCGGAACGCGCCAGCGAAACCATTCTTTCTTCCGTGGACGGAAGGAAAATATGGGAAAGTTTGATCTTTTATGACTATGACACTTGAAAAAATTAAAATAACGCCGGAATTAATCGCGCGCCACGGCATTACCGGGGAAGAATACCAGCGTATTCAAAAAACCCTGGGCCGCGAGCCCAATATCACCGAGCTTGGCATGTTCAGCGTGATGTGGAGCGAGCATTGTTCTTATAAAAATTCCAAACCTATTCTCAAACGTTTTCCCACGCAAGGGTCCAAAATTCTCGTCAAGGCCGGAGAAGAAAATGCCGGCATCATCGATATCGGCGATGGCCTGGCCATTTGTTTCAAAATCGAAAGTCATAATCATCCCTCCGCGGTGGAACCTTTTCAAGGCGCGGCCACCGGAGTCGGCGGAATCCTGCGCGATATTTTCACCATGGGGGCGCGGCCCGTTCTTTTGATGAATTCGCTTCGTTTTGGAAGTTTGGATAAGGCAAACAATCGCCGGCTTTTCAGCGGCGTGGTGGCGGGAATCGCCCATTACGGAAATTGTATCGGGGTTCCGACTATCGGCGGCGAGGTTTATTTCAATGAATGTTATGAAGGCAATCCGCTTGTCAATGCCATGTGCCTTGGGATTATCAAAAAAGACGCCATCATTAAAGGCAAAGCCGCAGGCGTCGGAAATCCGGTTTATTATGTGGGATCCACCACCGGGCGTGACGGACTCGGCGGCGCTGCTTTTGCCTCGCGGGAACTCACCGAAGAAAGTCATGAAGACCGTCCGGCCGTGCAGGTGGGCGATCCTTTCATGGAAAAACTTCTTCTCGAGGCTTGCCTGGAACTTGCGGCCACCGATGCCATTGTCGGCATGCAGGATATGGGGGCCGCGGGCTTGACATGCGCCACCTGCGAAACTTCGGCGCGCGGATCAACCGGAATCGAAATCGATTTGGCCAAAGTGCCGCTTCGCGAAACCAAAATGATTCCTTATGAAATTATGCTTTCCGAATCCCAGGAGAGAATGTTGATCATCGCTAAAAAAGGAAAAGAAAAAATAGTAGAAGATATTTTCGCTAAATGGGATTTGCACGCCGCCAAAGTCGGGGAAGTCAAAGGCGGCAATTTGACGCGTGTGCTGGATCATGGGGAAGTGGTCGCGGAAATTCCTTCCAAGGCCTTGGCCGATGAAGGCCCTCTTTATGTTCGCGAGGAAAAAAAGCCGGCTTATCTGGAAGAAGCCCAAAAACTTGATCTGGCAAAAATCCGTGAACCCAAGGATTTTAACGCTGTACTCAAAAAACTTCTGGATCATCCCAGCATTGCTTCCAAGGCCTGGGTTTGGCAAAAGTACGATCATATGGTCCGCACCGACACGGTTTTTTATCCCGGTCATGATGCCGCGCTGATCCGCATTAAAGGAACCTCCAAAGGCATTGCCGTTTCTACGGATTGCAACAGCCTTTATTGTTATCTCGATCCCTATGAAGGCGGAAAAATCGCCGTGGCGGAGTCCGCGCGCAATATCGCCTGCACCGGCGCCGTTCCCATGGGCATGACCAATTGCCTGAATTTCGGCAATCCCATGAAACCGGAAATTTTCTGGCAATTTCATCAGGCGGTTGAAGGTATGAGCGAGGCCTGCCGTGCCTTGAAGACGCCGGTGACCGGAGGCAATGTCAGTTTTTATAATGAAAGCCCGGCCGGGGCGATTTATCCCACGCCGACCGTTGGATTAGTCGGGCTTTTAGAAAATATTGAAAATCGCGTGCCTTCCTTTTTTCAAAACGAAGGGGATTTGATTTTTCTGGCCGGGCAAACGTTTGATGAAATCGGCGGAAGCCATTATTTGATGATTGAGCACGGCCTTCAAAAAGGCCTGCCGCCCCGCCTTGATTTGGAAAAAGAAACCGCGCTTCAGGAATTTTTGCTGGAAGCGGCACGCCTGAAACTTTTAAAATCGGCCCATGACCTCTCTGAGGGAGGGTTCGCCGTGGCCATGGCCGAATGCATATTAGCGCCAGCAAAAATAATGGGTGCTCAAATCGAACATTTGGATTTAATTCCGGGAGGGATTCGCGAAGACTCTCTTTATTTTGGAGAAAGCCAGTCGCGCGTCATTCTTTCCGTGACCTCAGATCGCAAAGAAGCAATTATCCGTATTGCTCAAAACCACCGCGTTCCGATTTATCAGGTAGGGAGGGTCGGCGGCGAGGAGCTTGTGATGGGTGATAGAATAAAGCTCGCAGTAAAAGAAATCGCGGCAATTTATCAATCGGCAATCCCGAAAAGAATGGAAAAATAGCAAAAGGAGCCTGGCACCGAGGGGCCTGGCCCCTTTTGAACTGGAAAATATATGAGCGGAGAAAACATAAAAGAATATTGCGGCATATTCGGAGTTTATAATCACCCGGAGGCTGCGCGGATTACGTATTTAGGCCTTTTTGCCCTTCAGCACCGGGGCGAAGAGGCTGCCGGCATTTGCACCAGCAATGGTGAAGACCTTTATCTTCAAAAAGGCAGGGGCCTGGTCGGCGAAATTTTTTCGGAAGATCATATGTCGAAACTCCCCGGACATATTGCCATCGGCCACACGCGTTATTCCACCACCGGATCGTCGAGTTTGATCAACGCCCAGCCTTATAAAGTGGATTATTCACGCGGCCAAATCGCCGTCGGCCATAACGGAAATCTCGTCAATGCCCAAATTCTCCGCGGCGAACTCGAAGCCTACGGCTCGATTTTTGCCAGCACCACGGATTCCGAAATTTTCGTCCACTTGATGGCCAAACCCTCTTATCGCACGACGGAAGAAGCCGTGGTCGAGTCCGTCAAACGGGTCGAAGGGGCCTACAGCCTGGTGATTTTAAAAGAAAAACAATTAATCGGTGCGCGCGATCCGCATGGATTCCGCCCGCTTTGTTTCGGAAAACTTGGGTCGGGTTATGTTTTGGCTTCCGAGACCTGTGCTTTTGATTTGATCGAAGCTGATTTTATCCGCGAAGTGGAACCCGGCGAAGTCCTTGTGATCGATGAAAAAGGTCCGAGAAGTTATTTTCCTTTTAAGGATAAAACCGTCAAACGTGCGCACTGTATTTTCGAACATGTTTATTTCGCCCGCCCTGATTCCACGATTTTCGGCGATAATGTCGCCCTTGTCCGCGAGAAACTCGGGATCAATCTCGCCAAAGAACAACCCGCGAAGGCCGATATCGTCATCCCCGTGCCGGACTCCGGAAATTTCGCGGCCATGGGATTTGCCAAAGAGTCCGGCATTCCGCTGGCCCACGGTTTTACCCGCAATCACTATATCGGCCGGACTTTTATCAGCCCGACTCAAGCCGCGCGTTCCCTCAAAGTGAAAATCAAACTCAATCCCATTCGCGAAGTCGTGGAAGGAAAGCGGGTGGTGGTGGTGGATGATTCCATTGTGCGCGGCAATACGGCCAAGTCGCGCGTCAAACTTCTGCGCAAAGCCGGAGCGCGCGAAGTGCATATGCGCATCAGCTGCCCTCCCCATATTTCGCCCTGCTATTACGGCATTGATTTTCCCTCGAAAGCCGAGCTTTTAGCTTGCAATAACACCATGGAAGAAATCAAAAAATTCCTCGATGTGGAAAGTATCGGCTATCTCAGCCTCGAAGGCATGCTTTCGGCCACCACTCAACCCCACGCAAATTTCTGCTCCGCCTGCTTCAGCGGGAACTATCCGACCGCCGTCTTTGACGACGTGGATAAGTTCAAGCTGGAAAAAAAGAGAAATTGAACTTTCTCTTCATTCCAAGTATTTTATAGCAATTCCGATCATCTTTAATCACGATCTTTCGCCTTTCCAACCCGTTTTTGCAATAGGGGATCGCATCAGCTATCCTTTAGAAATTTCATTACGAAAGGCTAGCCAATCGTGAGCTCAGCGTTATGATTTTTTCCAAAATGCCTAGGAAAAATTTCCATTTTTCTCTCAAAATCACGTCCATTTTTTTGTCTCTTACTTTAATCTTTTCTAATTCCCTTTCTTTTGCTGTCCCTGTGAAGCCTGCCTCCGCGGTCCCAAGCTCATTGAATGAAGATTTTCCCGGCAATCTTTCCTCGGTCCGTGTTCCCGAGGATCTAGGAACAATCCAGGAATCGTTTAGGGGGAATACCGATAAAGTCATTGTGCTTATTCAAGATGCCCACGCCGTCCCCGACGCTCAAAGGAACATTCAAAAGTTGATTGCCTATTTTCAAACCGAATACAAAGTCAATCTTGTCGGCCTCGAAGGCGCCGTTTCAAAACTGGACCCCCGGATTTTCAAAAGTTTTCCCGATAAGGAAATCTTAAAAAAGACCCTCGATCAATATTTTGAACGTGGAGAGTTGACCGGCGGTACGGCCGCGGCCATTTTGGATGAATCCGAAAGTGTTTATCAAGGCATCGAGGATTTGGCATTGTACGAAGAGGGAATACGGCTTTATCAGGAAGCGATGTTGGATCGAGATGGGGCCGCCAAAAAGATCGACCGGATGAAAAAGGTTTTGAATTCGGAAAAGGAAAAAATATATTCCAAAAAACTTTTAGAAATCGACCGGGCCCTTGAAGGTTTTTACGAAAACAACGGTTCATTTCTCGAAGTTTTAGAAAAATTGGCGGGAGTTAAAAGACCTGCGGCCGGGTCCGAGCTTGCCTTGATTTTGGAAGAAAGCCGTCGCCAAGGAAATGATCAAGATGATTATCGGGAGGTCAAAAGGACGGCTCAAGAAATCAAAAAGCACTTGCCACCGAGTGATATCAAAATGTTCCATCAAAAATATCAGGAATTCCAAACCGCTCAAATTACGCCCCAAGCCTTCGCCTTGTTTCTCGAAGAGCTTGTTGGCCGTCATCCTGAGGCAGGCCTCAGAATGACGGCGCGTCTTTCCCGTCTCGTAAAAAATCAGAAAAAGCTTGAGGCCGTCAGGGGCACCAAGCTCTTCGACGATTTTGAGCGTTATGCGCGGTCCGTAGAAGTTTCGCTGATTCAGACCGAAGAGCAAAAGAAATTAAGCGAGAAAAGCCGTCAATTTCGTCTGCTCGAACGCCTTGCCCGGCTTGAACTCAGCCGTGAGGATTGGAATGAAATACAACCTGTCATCCTGACGGAATTTCGTCATCACCTCGCCTTTTACCGGAACGCCGAAAAACGCGATCACGCGATCTGGCAAAAATTTTCTTCTATGCTTCATGAGCATAACGTCAAGTCCGCGATTTTGGTGGCGGGAGGATTTCACGGCGAAGGCCTTACGCGCCGCCTTAAAGAAAGTCAAATGTCCTATCTTCTTCTGAGTCCCGCGATTCATGTCATTCCGGAAAAGACGGCATACCGGGACCAAATGAAAGGGGAGTTTTCCTGGAAGCATTATTTTAAAGTGGAGCACGGAAGAATCAGCCTGTACAAAGCCTTCGTGCGCGCGACCCGCGATCAGCTTTTAAAAACCGCAAGTCATGGCCGGACCTTAAAAACTTGGCGCGATCAAATCATCATGGATTTGGCGGACGAGGGAAAAATAGAAAAGGCCGGAGAATACACGGCCTTTATGGATGAGGTGGGCCGTCCTAGTCAAAACAAAATTCGTGATCCCGGAATGCAAAAAATCGACCGTTTTCTGGCCGGCTTACGCATGCTTGAGACCAAACACGAGCTTACTACTTCCAATATTCTAAAACTTTTTCAGACGGCCCCCGTTTCGCAAGGGACCATTCCGACCTTTGCGGCCGGCGCCGACGATCCCGGGCTTTTGGCAAAACCTCAGTCCTTGTTCCGGTCGGAGGCAAGGGTAATCAAGCGGATTCCAGAGCGGGACGCCGACATCAAGGGGCTTGATATTTACCCGGTTTATCTGACTTTGAGAAATGAGCTTGAAGCAGCAGGATTGCAAGCCGGCGAATTAAAACGTGTGACGACGGCGCTGGAACGTTTTATCAGCAGTCAGCATCCTTTTACGCTCAGGCGCGGCAAGCCTCTCCTTAACTTAATCAGGATTTTCGATCCTGATCTTGACGGCAGAATCAGCGATTTTGTTTTGGATTCCGAAGGGGCCTATCAAATGCTGGGAGAGGCCTTTAACAGCAGGAATTTTTATGATCGCGACAGACTTCTCGAACTTTATTTCATGCGCCGGCTTTTGGAAAAACAAGAAGAAGGTCAAAACCGTTTTGAAATCAAGACCGGCGGCATCAGAATTAAATCAAATCAAATTGGCAACGCTATCCCGGATGCCATCGTCTACGATAAAACGCTTGACCGGGATTTGATCGGAGAATTCCGTGCCGTGACGGGAGCAAGCGGGATCAAAGAAATCTTTCACGAAAAAGAGGACCAGCTTATTCAGTACATAAAATTTTTGCTTAGCACGGACACTGCTGAAATTTATCCTCAGCATGTCATCGGGCAAAGGCCTGTGAGCGGATTCCTTTTTGTCTTGGGAGATAAACTGCTTTCCGGCCGGGGCGAAGAAAAATGGGAATTGGAAGCGGAAATTCGCCAGAAAATTAAACCGCTTTTTCGAAGGGCGCGCGTCCAACTGGCCGCACAGGATATTCCGATTTTAAATTCTGATTTGGGACCCGATGATGTTTTTGTGGAACCAGTCGATCAGCCTGTGCTCTATCGCCGAAAGGCAAGCGATAAAATTATGGAAAATGAAGTGGCCCTAAGCCGCGCGTCCTGGACCAAAGTGGATGAAATTTTGAAGCGGCTGATGGAAAGCCCTGAATTTGCAAAGTCCGCAGGCCCAACTTCCGCGGAGATTTTTGGCTATTTTGGAAATCAAGGGGGAGAATCGCCGGAACGAATGTATGACCAATACCAAGCGCTTGGCCCGACGCGGGACGCAAGAATGGAAGCCCTTCGCCGTCTTCCCCAGCGCTCTGAAGCGCGGAGAAAAGACAAGGATTCGGTAACGTGGCTAATCCGGCAAATGGGGCAATTGGAACAGGAATATGTTTCAATTCTGGACTCAATAGACAAAGAAGACGTTTTGTTTTCCGGCGAGAAAGCAATCCGAAAGCTCAAAAATAAACGCCTCAAACAGTTAGAAAGAAAATACAAAAAATTGATAACTCAGATTAACGTTTATCAAAAACCTCTGAGCTCGGGGAGCCTCACCGCCCGGGTTTTTAAAGAATATCTCGAGTCTCTCGAAAACAATCATCAAAATGTCCGTATTCTTTTGGCGCTTTATTATGATTTCAACCAATCAAAAAACGGTATTGATTTCGACGAGCTTAGAGAAATTCTGAAAAGAGCAGACGTGCCGGAAGAGACGGCAGGAAAACTGACGGAGATCAACCAGAAAGTCACGTCACTGGGCCAAACGCTTTTGAATAAAGAAAGCGAAATTGCCCGCTTAAGAGACCAAGTTTCTTACCGGGCCTCAATCCCGGAAGATTTGAAAGAAGAATTGCGCAAAAGCGAAGAAGAGCGTTCCCGTTTGACGCGGGAATTGGAAAATCATCAAGAAGAGTTTAACCGTTTGCTCTTAGGGGACATTGCCGAATTGGCAAATGCGATTCGAGTTTTCGAAAGTAACCTTTATTCCGAAATTTTTATCAAAGGCGGCGATCCCCAAAAAGAGCGAATTGTTAATCTAGAAATTTCAAAATCTTTGGAGGGCAAGGGAACTTCTTCATCTCTGGTCAAGGTTGCCGCGAGTCAACTTCTAGGAGAAATGAAAGCGGTGGGCGTTTTGGATACTCCGGATGCAGGAGATATGACCAAGCGATTACGCAAAAATCCGCTCGCTTGGAATTTTTTGCGTCAAGCCATCGGGGAGGACTCAAAGTTGTCCAAGTCGTGGAGCCGGCTCCGCAGAAAATTTATAGGTATTGTCTCCGCCGTTATTTTCAGCGTTCTTTCTTCTCCAATTGGATTTTATTTTTGGAAATGGATTGCCGCGTTTTCTAAGTCCCAACCGAAACCGGCCGTGGTGGAAATCGACAAAGGAAGAGGGGAAGATGAGTCCGAAAGGTTTATGGACCGGCGGGAAAATGAGAAACTCCGGGAGCCATTTGCGGGATCGATAGGTCAAACCGTGCGTCAAGTTTTTGCCAGTGTGCGGATGCCGGCCAAAGAAAGAGAGGAAGAAAGAAAAAAAGAAGAGGAAGAAGCGGAAATGAAAGCCGCGGCGGCCCGAATCGAAACGCAGAAAAAAATAGCGGAAATGGAGGAGAAGGTTGATGCCATCGAACAAAACATTCAAAAAGAAACTCGCCAGGAACTCGCCGGCCAGTTAGAAGAAATTAAGAAAAGGGGAACGGAAAAAAAGGAGGAAGAGCCTAAAGCCGAGCTTCCTAAGACTTGGAACCAGGCTGCCTCCGCGAAGGAAACTAAGCCTTCAGAGAAAAAATCCGGACTTCCAACCAACCCTGCGGCTCAGGAACCAACGATCACTAAGAGAACAGTTACCACGATAGATAATTTAAATATCGATCAGCCGAATAACTGGGTGGCCGAAACGCTGGATTCTGATGGAGACAGCGGATATTTGGCGGTTGAAAATTATAAATTGATTAATCCGATTACGGGGGAATATTTACCTTCAGAACAAAATTGGGTTGACTGGACACTCGAAAATCGCGGGGCGACGGGAGCCATCATTATCAACTCCCCGGGGCCTGAGGGTTTTCACGTGCCGATGAGGCCGAGATTCGTCATTGTTGGGATCGAAACCGAGAAACCAAGCCAGGCAAAACTTGAACTTGATAAGAATTCATGGACTTGGCGCCTGAAAGGAGTCCCGGCCGGCAAAGTGAAACTTCATATCCGGAAAATGAAGCCGGGTGAAATGGGAGAAATGCCCGTCATGAAAATCGACGAAAAAGTTCAAAAGACTTGGGTTTCCAGTTTGCCGGAACCTTTGCAGAGAATCATTCAAAAAGCCAAAGGTTTGCCTCTTGAAGAGCGGGTCGAAATCAAAAATGAAATTATGGGGCTTATTTATTACACTCAAAATCCATTGATTACTACGGAAGGGCCGCGCGAGGATTTCGTCAAAAGATTCTTCGCTTATTTTGCGGGACGATGCGGCGATATGACGATGGCCAACGCCGCTTTAAATTCGGAATTGGGAATTCCGGGTTTTGTGCAAACCGGGCTCCTTGATCACGATGGTGACCGGACTTTTTATTCCAAGCATCTTCATGCCTGGGTCTTGACGTCTTCGGGCATCGATGAATCCACGAGCTATGCCAAAGACCGCTCCAATTTGCACCGGCGCAATGTGACGATGAAGGATTGGGAGGCCGAATTCGAATTCATTAAAGAAAGGGCAAAACGCATACGCGCTCAACTCGAAAATTTAGAAACAGCCATCAATTTGAAAAGACAAAGAAAAGATATTCAGGAAACCGCAGAACGGGAGGCCGCAGACAAAAAACGAAAGGCCCTTCAAAATAAAATTAAACCCGACGAGACCCTTGTAGATTATTACGGCAGGTTAAAGAAAGGTTTTGAAGAGAAGAGAAATGAATTTGAAGCTTTGATGGCCAGCGACGAGCGGGCCGCCCGCGAGTTTATTGAAAATATTCGCCACCTTGATGATTTTAATTTACGGAATTTTATCGGAAACCCGGATGAAAAGGAAAACGATCCGGAAGTTTCGCAGGCGAATCTCATGGCCATGGGGGATTTTTTCTTTGCGGCGCTGGACCATATCGAGAGAAGCCATCCGAATCTCAAAAAACAGGTAAGAGAAGCCAAACAAAAGCTTTATGGGGAAATATACTTTTTCGCGGTCTCTCGTGATTGGAATTTGCAAGAACCTTTGCCTGATCCCGAGCGTCCTTTTTTCTCTTCCGATCCTACCCCGAATGATTATGGGCATGAGGCAATCGGAGGCGGTGCCTATTCCTATATGGACCCATTTACGGGTATCCATTTCCAATTATATGACAACACAACACTAGGAGATTATTCTCAAAGCCGTTACACGTCTAGAAGTCGTGGAGCCAATACAAAGGTTGAACGTTTTGAGGGAATCAGTTATCGAAACCCTGATACCGGGGAAAAAAAAGTCGTCTATGTGCCATTTCAATTTATATCCAAGGACACTTATCAAAAGATTTGGAACCCGCATCCTATTACACTTAATGGTGAGGGGTTGTACGTCGTGGAGTTTGAAAATCACACTTATGGTTTTATGGGGAATCTGGCTGAGAGGGCGGGAATTGTAGGTAAGACTTATACTCATATTGAGAAAGATATGAGGGGAAATCCTTATATTCGATTTCAACCGGATGGAAGATGGAGTGCCGCGGTGCGGGACCACGAAGTCAGCCAGCAAATCGGCCCTATGGCTGCGGCGGGAACAAAAGGATTTTACGATCCGGCAGAAGATTCGATGCCTGATCTAGCTTATGTCTCCCGCAATAGAATAAGCGCCAATGATCCTGATGGGCTGGAGAATCAGGTCATTATAAAAGTAAAGGGGAAAACAAAAGAAGAAACAGTTTACGATGCTCTTCATAGCGTAAAACTTCCACAAAAATTTCTCGAAGGCCGCGAATATATTGGATTTAAAAACGGAGAATTTTACGGGCCGATTGCCGAAAAAGTCGGGCTTGGCAAATCTCGTTATCCTCCCATTGAATTTCACGTAAGGCTGCTTTTAAATGGAGTTTATATTGTGCGTGTCTTTACCCAGCCCGAAGGCAGACAAAACCCTTACGAAGAAATTTTCCGCTCCAAATGGCCGCAGGATTATTTAGGGCATATTCAAGGCCGCTATGGAAGCGGGGGACATCCCGCAGCGATGCTGTACATTCCGGAATATCGTTTTGATGTTTGGTGGGACTATATTGACGAGCTTGCCGAAGGGGACCCCGATTTAGGCCATCCGGATTTGGCCGTGACAATGATGGAAGTAATGCTCAAAAATATGTATTTTTATCGTGAGGCCCGCTATTACAGTCCTTTGCAAACGGCTCATGTCTTGATGAAGCATCCCGATCTGCTGCTTCGGGCGGTGCCGCGATTATCGCCCCGGGAACAATCCTGGCTGGTGGAATTTCTTCTGCACTCTGAGGCTGAATACTTGATCGTTGATGTGCTGCGTATCATGAAAGAAATCGGACACGATAAGCCGCTTTATCCGGTCGATTGGCGAATGGTTCTGCAAAATTACGTACTCCATTTAAAAAGAAAACATCATTTAGACCCCGCAATTCTGGTGCCTCTCTATGATTTTTATATTCCTCCCTTTCTCGTAGCTCAAGCAGATCAAGAGACGGTCCAAAAATTAAACAGCCTTATCGAAAGCCAGCTTGATCCCAAAGAGCGAGAGAATCTTGAAGCGTTCAAAAAAGACATGGAGCAGAACCGGCCTTATATCGAAGAAGTAAATCAGGATTATCCTCAAGCTCAAGCCCAAATGATTGTAAGGCCTCCTCTTAATCCGGCGGGGTTAAATGATGTCGTTGCCTGGCTGCGTGGAAAAAGCGGATTCTCCGGCCGTTATTTTGACGTTGAACTTTCGAGCCAAACAAGTTCTCGTCCCGTTTACCGCGCTATCAAAATTTTGCGAAGCAATTCGGAATTATTTAAATTTTCGAAAACCTCAGTCCAGGAAAAACCCAAGGAAGAAAATTGGCAAAGAATTAACCAGGATTTGAGGACCCTGTTGAGGGATCATCCTCTAAAGGATGTCGTCATGCTTAATGATCTTTGGAAAGATTTTTGGACGGAATATAAAAACGACGGCCTGGCGATCCTGCTGACCCTTATTTTGATTTATTACCTTGCGGCTTATTTCTCCAATCGTTTGAGGGCCAAAGACAAAATTGTGGGCAAAAGCGCCCGCAAGATCATGGACAGTATTTTGCGAAAGAACCGGTGGCTTCGCGGCAGAAACGCCCAAGCCGCGCGTGAACTTTTAGAATTGATTATGCGGCCTTACGGAGAATTGCCTCCAGGGGAAATCGAAACTCTGAGGGCCTTTCGCGCCAGCCTTTCAGCCGAAGAGCAAGCTGTTTTTGATATTCTGTCCTCCGTTGCGGTCGAGCCTCCTGCCTTGGGACTGTTCAACATCTGGGAAAGAATTATTCTTCTCCCTTTATTCACCGACAAAAAAGCGCAGCGGCAAAGGCAGGCCATGAACCGGGAACTTTTAGGGATTGTTTCTTCCTTTAAACACTCACCTTCACTTCGGGAGGTTTATCGCCGCTTAAGGACCATTTATGACAAATATTCTTTTCCGGAGTCTTCCGCCGGTCTTTCACAAATCAAAGCGGAAATTCCGGAATTCGAAGTCCAAATGGACAAGGTCCGGCGTGCTTTGCATGACACTTCCAGCGTTTTTATCGAACCCACGCGCCAGCTTTCGGCACGTCCCGACGGCAATGCCTCAAAACGTCCTGGAATGGGCGATGAATTCTTGCAGCATCGGGATTATACGGCGGGCGACGATGTGCGCCACATCGACTGGAGAGTGTGGGCCCGTTCGGACCGGTATAACGTCAAAGAGCGAAGCGCTCAAAAAGCAAAATCAATGAGCATGTTGGTAGATCTCAGGAGCGCCTCAAATCCTTCGGCCGATGAATGGGCGCGGGAGTTTGCTTTGTCTCTTGCGGTGGCGGATAAAAAGGGCCGTGTTTACGGAGAAAAAGGATATTCCATGCATCAATTGCTTTTTCTCATGCCGGACGGCCGCATCGAAATCGAAAAAATAAAAAGGAATCGAAGACAAGGTTTTGTGGACAGCGTTGCTCAAATCTTCCAGCGCCGTTATGAGGAAGCTAAAAATATCCATCTTCATGAAAGAAAAAATTATGGGCTGAGTTTTTATACGCCCGCAGAGAACACGAGGCATGCTCAGAGAAACGAAGCAGTTTTTGAAAGCAGAATTGAAATTCCGGAACAGATTACGAAATTGGTCGGGGAAGGGAAAATCGATTTCCGGCGGCTTTTCTTGGTTGGCATCCCTTCCAAGGAAAAAAATGTCTTTGCCGGGCTTTTTGCCCGTCATGGAGTCCGAAGTTATGAATGGAAGAAGAATGTGGCCGAGCCCGTGATGGCCGCATCTTCCCGCGCCGGCGCAAGGTCGGAGGCGCGCATGGACGATAAAATTTCTAAACGATTGGACGCGATCCTTGAAAAAACCAAGTCGGATGATTTGGATATTAGGCTCGAAGCGGTGCGAAGTCTCGGAAACGCTCAAATTTATAAAGATCAATACGGCGTGATCGATGCCAATGCGTTGGAAGCCTCACTTAACACCCTCTATGCGATAAGGGACGAAGACCCCGATCCCTCCATTCGGTTCGTGGTTTGGGAAATTTTCGACCAGTGGGAAAAAGAAGGAGTGATTAACCGTACGGAGCAATCGGAGGATACTTGGGTTATTACTCCTAATTCAAAAATCGCTGCCGCCAATGTTCTGCCTCCTCAAGAAACCTCCAGCCGCGAGCTTCCTGCCCGCAGAACCATCGAACTTTCTCTGGACGGTCATTATGTCGTCCATCGAGGAGGTGTTAAATGGAATCAAGATAAAATTCTTATGGTCCCCGTTCCGGGCGATAAGGAAGTTAATATTCGAACTTATAATAAAGAGTATTTGCTGAAGGAAAATCAGCAAATAAAAATTAAGTCCAAACAAGATTACCGATTTTGGGAGACGTTATGGGCCGCCTTGATCTATTTGCTGAGGGGACAATTCCGCTATTTTTGGGAAGAAATGGGATCCCTGGCCAATCGCGGATACCTTTATCAAATTTCGTTAGTGAGGACCCCTGGTTCCGGATTAAAAATCCGGCTTCGTAATTTAGATTGGGCAGTTGCGTTTGAAATCGAAAACATACAGTCCCTCAGTGAAGAGCTTCATGAATTGCCTGATGAATCCCGGCTCAATCGCTGGCTTTTTAAAATCCGGATTTGGATGGTTCAGCGGGGGATCCCCTTGGCTTATTTGCGAGACTTTGCGGATGCGGCAATTCTTCATATACAGCGTCATCCGCAGCGTCTGGCTCATTATTATGAGCAGATGGCCAGAATGCCGCCTTACGGCAAGGAAATTCTTGAAAAACTAGAAAGGGAATTCTTAGGCAAACAAATATTTAACCCCTTGGTTTTGGAATGGCTTTCGAATCATATCCATGATTTTGATGAAAACTTTGTGCTGCAGAATTTGCAGGAAATTGACAACCGGTTAAAGCTTCTTGAGGCTTTGAAAAAGCAAAATCAGCTTGAACGCAGTGATATCGATAGATCGATGAACTCGCTCAATATCCTGCGAGAGCACACCCCTCGCGGACAGTACCCTCATTTAGAATCCCGTTTTTTAAATCTTTATCAACGTCTCGACATTCTTCAAATGCCCGTTCAAATCATTGATCCCAGCCAATCCTCACGTCCTCAAGACCCCCGCTCGGAAGCGCGGAATGATGTTAAAGAGTTTCAGGCGTTTTTTCTCGAAAGGCTTCCCGAACAATATCAAGAAACGAGAAAAGAAATTGAAACAAAAGGAATTCTTAGCGAGGGAGTTTACGCAACACTTTTAGGCGAAATTTATGATGAGATGCGTGGAATATTGGATCATTCCATTGTTATTCCTGAGAGTAAAATTGATTCTGACATTATAGACTATTCTTCAAAATCAAAACAGACAGAGCCTGAGTATTCCATAAACTTGTTGAGGTATCGAATTACGAATCCGTTTTTTGTCAGCCTTGTTGGATTTTTTCAAAATAAATTAAATTTTATTTTTGGACTGAAAATCAAATGGGTCAATGAAGACACTACGGTTATTATCGAAGCCTCAGAAGCAAGCGGCCAAGGGTGGTATTACCGGAGCTATCCTGGTTGGGCGAACAATGCTGTATCTGTAGCCGGTGATCATACGTTGCAAATCGTAGTGGGTTCCGTTTACCCCCGCAAAACGTTAATTGATCGATTGGATAAGTGGGTCCTTAAAGCTCGTCAGGAAGAAGGTTTTGTTGGTTATTATAAAGTTCCAGTAGATATAAAAGATTGGCATCGCAAAACTCCCATCACAATTTATTGGTATGGCAAGAGTAGAGAAACTCTGCCGGTTGCCTCCCTTGTCGATTTAAAACACATCGTAAAATCTCACTTAAATACCTTTGTTCCCACCGACACCATTCCTGGGTATGACCGAGTGGATAAAGGGTTGTTTATTGCCAAAACGCCAAGCTATGAAGAGCTTTCACTGTTTTTAAGAGAACTCCGAAACGATCGAACTATGCATTTTGAATCTGCAGGCAAAACCGTTTTCTTGGGCGAAATCGTTTCCAATGAATTGTTGGGTGTTTTTTTTCGTCAGAGCAGCCTCCAGATTAAAGCTTCCGTAGGGCAGATGACTGCAGCTAAAGAGATGCGGTCAATGATTGAAAATATTTGGAAGGCTTTTCAAATGCGCTCCGAAGCGCGTTCCGCAGGCCCTCCGGCAGATCAAGGTTTTTTATCCGCTGAGCAGCTCGATCAATTATTGCAAGCAAAAAAAGGACCCCAGTTAAGCGAAGATGAGCGCCAAAGATTAATCGCGGAAAACCAAACCAAATTGGGAGAAATTCGAAAGTGGGTTGACGACAAAAAGCAGGAATTTGGCCGCGCCGGAAAATCCATGGAAGAAACAATGGACAGTGAAGCCGCCTTAGAACGTATGGAAGAAATTTACACTTCGGCCGCATGGCTGCTTGAAAACTACCCCGACCTTTTCGAACGGTATGACCAATTTTTGCAAAAATTGTTTCTTTATGAAGTTTTGATTCTAAATAAAATTCTGGCCATTGGAGGTTTCCTGTCTTTTTATAGCGATGAAGCGTTTGAACGATATGTTCGAGTTGAAAAAATGGAAGTTTTTGATATTTACCGTCAAATTCATGGAAAAGATCCCAATGAAGAGACCGAGGCTTGGGTTCTTAATTATGCCGGCATTCATGATCGAAGAACCTTCGTCAAAGAAAAATTTGATTTAACGCTTGAGCATCAACCCGAATGGCTTTCGGCGGATGAGATTTATTACCTGCCGGGATTGCCGGTTGTGGTTGGAAATTACCGTTCGACTTCCGCAGATCATGATTCTTATGAAATACGCCGGAAAAAAATCCAAGAAATGGCGAAATTGATTACCTCAAGCGGAATTCTTTCCCGCGAGCCCCATTTATTTAGGCATGCTCGATCGGTTGTCGTCATTGAAAGCCCCGATCTCGGATTTGAAGGCGCGGCATCACCCGATGGCCGCACTTCTCTTTGTTGTATTGATAGCAACACAGCCTTGAATGATGCGGCAATATTAATTCATGAAGCCAAACATACTCAAATTGATTTTGATCCACGATGGAAGAATATTTTGCGGTTTGAAAAAAACTCGGACCCTCCCACGTTCCGTCACTCGTGGATGCCTCAAGGGTTGAAGTACGAATGGCCTCCCTCTAGACTTTTGGCCGAATTGGCCGCTCATGCTTTTCATAGCCAATTCGTCTTGGATGTGTGGGACCAGGGACATTTACCTTTCAATGCCCTTGATGATTACGAGATGATGGGCGATCTTTTAGTAGCCAGTCTCATTGGCGCAAAATCGGCCTTTCAACTTCTCGATGGGCATCAAAATGATATGAGTGAAGAAGGCCGTGTTTGGCTGAAAGAATTGCGAGTTGTGTGGGAAGCTCTCGAACCGCGCATACGAAACCGCTTTAATCAAACCCTCGATGTCCTTTTAGCTTCGGATAAAAATGAATATAGAAAAAAAGGTTATGAGGCCGCTTTTTTTGCCTTGCATCATGACGAAGAGATTCATTACAGGACTTATATTGATGCGATGAGAAAGGCGTTGATACAAGACGCTCAGAATGTGAATAACGAAGTTTTGCAGTTTCTTTATTCTCATGAGCAAATGGGAGAAATAATACGGCTCATTGCCAGAAGCATCACATCCAGCGTTTTATCTGAAGCACGAATGCCGGCAAAAACTCCCTCTGAAGTGACGGTTCATAGACGCGATAAGAATGAAAAAGAAAGAGATCTTACCGAACACACACGCTCCGAAATGCGTATCCATTTCGATCCGAAGCGAACGCAAAGATTTAATGGCGGCGGTGATGTTTTAGGCGGTATTGCTCAATGGCTATCCAGAGGACAATCGCAAACATCAAAATTAATGTTAAGACTAATCCGAACATTTCAATCTCCTGTTTTCTTCAGAAACGGCCAGTCCGCAAACATAACGCCTATAAGTAACAATGTTACCGTAGCACAAACAAATACTGCTTTCAACCAAGGATATGAAATTTTTCCCATAAGACCCCCAAGGACCGCCGCGATCAGAAAAGCTTGGAATAATGTTAAGGCAGTCTTTGAGATTGCTTCAAGCCGTTTAGATGTCCAAAATATCCTGATCATAACGGTCAGGATTATGCAGCAGTTAGAAGCACGTGTCAATATAGCATATTATAATATAATTTATCCAAAATCATTAAAATATGCTCGTCATACATTTCCCCGCTCCGAAGCGCGGACAAAAACACAAGATGAAGATGTGGATGGGGATGAGCCGGAGGGAGAGGCCCAACCGGAATCCCGTTTGTCCCAAGGAGTCATCAGCCAATTAATCCGTTCTAACGATACGGTCAAAAAACTGACAATTGCCATGGAACAGCCGCTAGTTAGAACCATGCTGACGGACCGCAACCGCATTTTTAGCCGCCTTGAAAATGCTTATCTTGAATATAAAAGAAATCATACGGTGCCCGGGGATTGGGCGCATGGCCTTATTAATGAAGCTCTCAAACGGGCCCGCACGAGATTAGTTATCACGCGCAGCAAAGATCAAAAAGGGGAACAAGCATTTTTAAGAGGTGTTTATGCCTTAACTCAAAGCTCGAGGAGGTTAATCAACCGCGTTGTTAACCGGTCACGTCATTCCGATTATATTTCGGAACATGGTTTCAAGCGCTTCTTGGCGTGGGTTTGGGACATCGAACGCAGCGGCATTGATCCTGAAATCAGAAAAGCCATATTGCTTGATCACGAAGTATATTTCCGCACGCACGAATTCGGGACAAACGATAGACGGTCCACGCGCCGGTTTCATGGAAGGCTTAGTGACGAGACAGTTCTTTCGATGATGAAAAATGTGGAGAGGTCTTTACAAGAGATTGAGAGGATAGCACGGTATGTGGAAGATGAATTGCCCGAGATGCCAGGTTTTCGGGACCCCATCCGTTTTGAAGCAACGCTTAAAAGATTAAATTACGAACACCTTAAAACGTGGCGCCAGGGACGCGGAGAAACGGAAGGAAAAGATGAACTTTTAGAAAAATGGCATGAAATGACGGTTGGCTTTTTTGAAAATCTTGAACAAACTTCTCCTCAAAGAGGCCAGATGCGTGTGAGTTATGTCGCGCGTTCCTTAAGCCATTATAAAAAAGTTCCTGTGGCCGTTCTTTTAGATATTGATGACCTGGATTTGCGCGCTTCCTTTCAGTCCTTAACAACTCTTCATGACGCTCTTGAATACTTAAAGAAAGCAAGAGATCTCGTCATTAAAGACGTGGAGCTTGTCAGCAAAAGCGCCCATGGATTCAAGGGGAGTCCGTTCGACAGTGAAGATTTTTCTCAGCCTCTTTATCTTCGCGTTACTTTAGAGGACATGTCGCCTTCCCGGATGGTGTATCGAATGGGCCGCCAGGGCTTTGATTCTAAGAAATTGAAAAAATCATTTGACGAATTTTCTGAGCTGGCAAAATTTTATATGGAATACAGTTACCGTTTTGAAAATTTGCCGCGGCCATTCCAGCTGCGTGCATGGCAATTGATGCAGTTGGAGTCTATGGCACGAGGAACAGAGGCTAAGGTCCGTCTTTTTAACGCCCGCCAGGACCTTTTCGATCACCCTAATCCGGCATTCCTAAAACAAGCGGAAGCAGTGATAAAACAACTGATCATTGATGGGCAAGACGTGGGTTCGCGTGCCATAAGGAGGATGGAATTTTTTTATCCCAATGATGAAATTTTTATTCAGACGCGCAAAGCCCGAGGGGAAACAGTTCCTCTTAAAGATCCCAATAAGACGGCCAAGGATTATTTTGTGCGAATGATGCAGCGTCCCGATATCAATAAAACGGTTTTTACCCGCGGGCAAATTCAAAAGTCTGGTTTGCCGGTAAGTACGGTTTATTTGAAGCGCCTTTTGAAATTAGGGTATCTTGAACCTGACCTTCAAGCGAATGTAGGAGCATCTTGGTGGCAGTATTCCTATAAGGTGACTGACGAGGGTAGAGAATTCTATTCCCGCTCCGAAGCGCGGGCGGGGGAGGTTGCTCTCGATCTTCATCCGGTTGCGGTCGATTATCTTGGCTCCACCCTCAGAATTCCCAAAACAATTCATCTTAAAAGTAAGGGCCAATCACCACCTTACCATTTAGTGGTATTGAAGCTGGATCCTTCCGAGGAAGATACTATTTTGAAAAAACTTCTCAAAGGCGGGCTGGGAGAGATGAATCTTATTTATTGGGTTTACGATCATGAGATGACGGATTTCTCCGGCCCAGCGGTCATTACGGAGAGGGATGCGCGGGGTGCCGTGTCTTTGAGTTTTGCTAAAAATGGAGTGCTCGAAAATTGGACAGTAAGAGGGGTCCATAGTACTTTGATGCGCGATGCCCTGGAACCATGGCTGCAAAACTATATAGGGCAAGATTGGACGGATCAAAATTCATCTTTTAAATCTCCCATGACGGCAGATGCGATTGATTATGTCAGCCGGCATAAAACAAATTCCAGCCATACGCCTCTGGCTGACAGCCAAAATTATATGTCGGAAATTTTATTTTGGTCCAATGTGGGGACCTCTTATCGCAATGATCCTCAATCTCCTGTTCTTCAGCTTGCCCAAAAGCTGCGCGCAGGAAAATTGACCCCAGCTCGAGACCGGGATATTTTTAACCGGGCCTACACCGCTTTGACCCAACCCCGCTCCGAAATGCGAACGAATTCTATTTTCAGCAAAAAAAACAAAGATCGGGAAATTGCTTCGCGAATCGAAGAACTCAATAAACTGACCGGCCTTTTTGATTTTCCGCTGCGTTGGATAGGAATGATGTGGCTGATTAGTGGTGTTGCTCCTTGGAAACTGCAAAATGAAAATGAACGCAAGCAAACCTTGCCGCTTTTTATGGCGCAGATTTTTTCGAATATCAGACCCCTTCTGGACGATTCGGAGAGAAAAGATCCGGGAATGTTATTGGATATTTATCTTAATGGGTTCATGCTTACAAGAAAAGATATAGAAAAGATACCGTATGGAGAAAAGCGATTGAGAGAACTAATACAAAAAACAAAATCTATCATGGAAATTTATGACCGTTATGAGCAAGACCCTAAAGCAAAAAGAATCGTAGATCTTGTATCGGAAATTTTAGCTTGGCTTGGTTACCGGCAAATCATGGATGCGGCCAAAGACTCGCAGTTTCCTTCAGATTTATTGAAAAGCAACGTTTGGGTTCCTGCCCCGCCTCCGCATAAAATCGCAGAGTTTTTGAAAACAGCACTTAAAAATCCAAATAGCCATTATGTGCTTATCGATCATGATCCCGCGGTTGTGGCGCGCGCCAGAGAAATGATAAGAATTTCAGGAGCAAAGAATATGGAATTTGTGCTCGCGGATATTTTGAGCGCTGATTATCCCAAAGAACATTTCAGCCAAATATTGTGGACGAATGTTCGTGCGCGTGCAAAGTTAGATCGCCTCTTAGAATGGTTAAAGCCTCACGGAACTTTTGAGATTTTGATCGATGGAAATAGCGCCCAGCATTTTATTGCGCTTTTTAATAATCTCGAGCCGGTTATTCATGACTGGATACGAAGGGGGTTGGTGGATTTCAGCTTTGATTGGGCCAAAAGCGAGGAAGGTCATCATCATTTGGGCTTGCGTAAACTGGGGCGCCCTAATTCTCAGTCTTCGATCGAGTTTAATTTGGGAAAATGGGATCAACTCGTTGAAGAGATTAGGGGCCGTTCCGAAACGCGGATGGATGCGCAGAATGAGTTATCCGTGGACCTTTCGCTTGCTTTCTACCCTGAATATCTAACCGATTTGTTGTATGTGGGGCCCAGAAAACCGGTGGGGTATCTTTCATTAAATTCGATTGGGCCTATTCAGTTAAAGCGGCAGCTTATTCGTTGGGCGCAAAAACACGGCCTTTCAGTCAAAATAGTGAAGGATACAAAAAAGGCGCTCTATTTTTATGATAAGGCTGCCTTGCAGAAAATCATTAATCAAAATCGGGCAGTCCTTAGGGGAGCCGGAATACCTCTTCGAGCAGGTCAGTTTATTGCACATATCGGATCTCTAAGTATTAGGGGCGAAGCCAAAGAGGTTATTGATTTGGCCTTCGCGAATGGTTCAATGAAATCAGATCCGAGATTTAAAGCTTTAGGATTAGGAATTGATAGCCCCTCTGATATTTACCGGGATGACGAACACGCCGAGATGCTGCGAGTTCTTCAGGAGATAAAGTCTGCACGTGCTGCGAAGTGGGCGGATTGGAAGCAAGAGTTATCGATTGATCCTTTGCTTGCTGTCCGCCCAAACGATCTAACTGATTTGCTGTATGTGGGGTCTAGAAAACCGATGGGGTATGTGCCACTAAATTGGGTTGGGCCCATTAAATTGCAGCAGCAGCTTATTCGCTGGGCAAAAAACCATGGCCTTTCAACAAGAATATTTGGAAGTCAAATATCGAGGGGACAGCTTTATTTTTATGATCAAATGGCTTTGCGGAAAATTATTGATCAGAATCAAGAAATTCTTAAGAAAGCTGGAATCCCTCTCGAAGCAGATCAATTTGTTGAATATTTGTACCATCAGGATGTTCACGATAAGAAAGCCAGAAAGGTGATTGGCTTGGCCTTTGCGGAAAGCAGTTGGAAATCGGATCCACAGTTTAAAGCGTTAGGATTAGGAGTCGATCGTCTCCCCGATATTTACCGGGATGACGAACATGCCCGAATCCTTTCTAAAATACGCTTTGAATCGATACTTAATGATTTAACTGGCGCCGCCGCGATTTCCATTTTGGAAGGGGATGTTTTGAGGGAACAAATAAAAATCAAATACGATCATGAGGCCAAGGAAGTTGAATTGGTGAATGTGCCGGGAGGCAGTTTTAATCAATTTTTGACAATACCCGGCATTGATTTGAGCGATGACCCACAAGCCCAAATGGATTTTCACTTGGAATTCGAACGGCGCTTAAACGCCGAGCTTGCGGCTCGTAAAGCCTCCAGGCAGGAAGATTTGCCGACTCAAATCCGGCGGCTTGAACGATATTTTCAGCAATCTTCACAGCCGGCCGAATCCGATCCGCCCGTTCAAAGTCTTGATGAAGCAATAGCGCTTCTTAAAAATATTAATACTTCGGATGGACTAGTAGGCCGTAAAGTTGCTCATATGATGAGTATGGCGCGAATTCTTAAGGCTCGCTCCCGCGCGTTGCGCTCTGAAACGCGGATGGAAGTAGAGTCTATAACCACTTATCCTGATTTCGATACATTTCTAAAAAAACATCGCATACGTTATTTGGCAACTAATACAACGGATGAATTGTCGAATATATCCTTCTCTATGCTTGAGGCAATGAAGGTTGAAGCCGAGACTCAGCTCCATGCTCTGGAGATACTCATAAAATTAAGGGCTGATATGGACGAGCAGAAGATGAATGTTCCGCTTATCATTTGGCAAAATTTAAGACTGGGTGAAATGTATCCTTTCTTCTCGAAAGGCGAGGATCCTCTCAAAGATTATTTGGGAATCGTTGAATTGACGGATGAAGAATTCGAAAAAATAAGAAGCGGTGATTCTGTGGCAGTGCAGCAAGTTAAAGCCGCGAAATTTCTTCTAATTAAAAAACGGTTTTCGTCCATAGAACCTGTTCTCAATCCTTACTCACCGCCGGAAAAGGAGCTGGAAAAAGCTATTCGACAGTTCGCTAGCAATCTCCGCGCTCCGGTTTTAATGGTCGATCATAGTACCGAACCATCGTCATTAGCGCAGAGAATGGTCCGACAGCAAACTTTTCAGGATGAAAAAATTCCGGATCTTCCCCGGATGCGAATTACGGACGAAACAACACGGGGGTTTGCAAGCAGAGTCGAAAAATTTCTTCACAAAGGTTTTATAGTGACATTTAATGCTAACTTATTTTATCGAACTTCTCGCGATGAAGATCGTGCGCTTGAGACGCGATCATTTTTTGATAATCCGGAACGTAATGACGATCTTCTGGCTGTGGTTTCAATAGAAGGCGCTCAACGATCAGTTTACGAATGGATGCGAGAAACGGTTCAAAAAGAAGTTCATAAAAGATTTTTTGAAAAGGACTCTCGCTCTGAAATGCGCAAGACGGCAAAACTTGCCGCGCAGCAAGTTTTGGGAAAGAACACATTGCCAGAGAGATCATTAATACCATTAGCAGGATCGGTGGAGAAAAGTGTGACGGCGGTTGGAGCCAGAAATTTTGCGAAAATGATGAGATCGGAAGCCCGTGTGCAAATTGCAGAAGAGGCAAGAGTTGCTCCTGAACAGCGAATCGATACACAAAAGCTTGCCAGGCAAAAAGCCAGGGCGGTTGCCGTGATCCGGTGGTTTGAGGATGTCCGCCGCTCGTTGGGGGACGGTTCTGTGGCGGTTGCGGTTCATGCGCCGGATGAAGAACACACGCTTCAAAGTGCCTTCAGTCATATGGGTAGTGACAGAGATATTGTTATTCTGCCTACTTCAGACACCAAGTTTGAAATGCCTGGGGTTAAGCAAATCTCGGTTGGGAAAGATTTATCGAATCTGGAAGCTCGTTGGTGGGGGAATTCCATCATCAATCAAAAATTTATTCCCACGGTTCAAATTGGGAATCAGAGGCAGGATCTCAAAAATAATCCTGACTTGCTGCCGGTTGAATCCATTAATAGTGATCCGGAGATTTTTGGGCCGTTTCAAGAGATTGTGGATGCGGTTTCGCGGTTTACGGTTTCAAAGGTGACGGGCCGGGGCATTGACGAAATCGAAGATTTGAATCAGCCGGAAAAAATAAAAAATCTGATAGAAATCCTTCTAAGAGTACGGCCTCAACTTTTGCGAGAGGCATCGAGTTTCCAAAACATGCTTCAATTCAACGGAATCAACCGCATTCTTTCCGTCGATCAGGCTATTCTTGCTATTGTGGCCGAAGAGCTCGCCCGCGCCGAAGTCCGCAAAGCCGCCTAACCCATCTCTAAACTTCGAGCTTTGTGATACAATCCCCGTCCATCTATGGCGAAAACCGAAATCCAGGCACCTCCCGCCTATCAAAAACTTATTGCGGATGTCACGCGGCTTTATCAAAGTGCCCGCAAATCGCTGGCCCAATTTTATTGGAAGACCGGCCAACGCCTTGTCGAGGTAGAACAGGACGGCGCTGTACACGCCCATTACGGGGAAGGCCTTCTCAAAAATATTTCCCGAGATCTGTTACAGACTTGCGGGCCCGGTTTTTCCGTACAGAATTTACAAAGAATGCGCCAGACTTACCTGAGAAACCCAAAATACTCGACGTCGAGTATTTTGAGCTGGGCCCAGCAGGTGGAGCTGCTGCCGGTCAAGGCGGCAAAGGTCCGCGCGCGGCTCGAAGATAAAGCCATTCATGAAAATCTCTCAGCCCGCAAACTTCGTACACTCGTCCGTCAATATCGTTCGAGCGGCAAAAAATTCTCCGGCGCTAAAAGCCGATCGCCGCTTGCCGCCATCAAAGGCAAAGCCGGCGTTTATCGAATTGTCGAGATCGAAGAAAAACTTCATTGGGACAGGGGATTCGAGAGTTACCGCCAACTTTCGGCCCAGCAGTCCAAGGGCTTAAAGGACGGCGACATTGTCAGGCCGGAAGGCGCGGGCCGGTTCGAAAAAATACGGGGCGGCAAACATTCGGACCTTTACACCTATGAGGCCGGCCTGATCCGGGTGATTGACGCCGACACTTTTTGGATGCGCCTTTGGACCCAGCGGCCGGAATGGCGTAAAGAAAAACTCCGGCTTCGCGGCATAGACGCTCCGGAGCTGAGTACGCCGGAAGGCAAGGCAGCCAAACGCTTTGTCGAAGGGCTTTTCAAAAAGGCGCAGTCCGTGACGGTGACGACCACCAAACCCGACAAATATCATCGCTATCTCTCGGATGTTTATTTAAAAATGCCGGACGGAGCGGAAATTTTTCTCAACCATCATCTTTTGCAAACCGGCCGCGCCGTGCGCATGGACAAAATCCCGCCCAGCGAATGGGAAAAGGAATAAATAAAAGGTTATGCTATAATTTTAGTAGTTTAGCAACGGAGCTTACTCATGACAATCAAAGACATCGAAAAAGTGATTACAAATCTACC
>JACPXK010000022.1 GCA_016196565.1 Candidatus Omnitrophota bacterium
CATCGGTCAGCATGTGAACCGAGTCGGCGATGAGGGCCAGTGAATGGGCTAATCTTCCGCCCAGAAATTCAATAAGGGCGACAACGAATGTAGCGACACACGAAACCCACAGGACTTTTTTCGTGGTCACTCGTTAAGAAGAAGAAACTTCGCCTTGAAAACTTCTCAGGCGAAACTCTTTAAGCGGGCCCAGGTCTGTCGGCCACAAACTCCATCCGGTGTCATCCCTTGATCTTTTTGAAAATTCCGAATGGCTTCTTTGGTCCGCGTGCCCACTTTGCCGTCCATCTCACCCTGATAATACCCGGCATTTTTAAGCGCCTTTTGAATCGCTAGGGTGGGAAGTTCAAAACCCGAAGGCGTGCGATAGACCGGCCCACTCTCGGCGAGACTTGCAAAAGCCGTTCCCTTACCGGCGGTGTTTCCCCGATCCTGGGCAGTTTTCAGTGCCGTTTCAGTGTCCTTGAGAGATTGATCCAAACGAGCTACTTCACTCTGAAGGGAACTGATTTGGCCTTGCAACGCGGTCATATCCCGCTGATAACGTTTCTTGGTGGTACAACCTGTGGTTAACATCAACATCCCCAAAAAAAGGGTTCCAAATGCGTAAACCGCTTTTCTCATATCCTTGCGTCTCCTCGGGTTCATTCAAACGGGTTGCATTACCTGACTTCTCGTGTTTCATTTATCGGCCTGGTGCCCCTTAAAATTTAGAAACTGCGGGTTATCGAATTGACTCAAATTAAAGGTAACCGAACGGCGGTTTAGCCGGAATCGTTGACTCATATTAAAAGGTAACCCAAGAAAGGGGTTACTCTATATGAGTCCACAAGCTAAAAAGGAATATTTCAAAGCCGTTTGGTTACGCTACAAAAAAGCCGTTTTAAAAACAGAAAAAACAAAAATCCTCGATGAGCTTTGTCTCAACTGCCGCCTCAACCGTAAGTATGCCATCCGCCGCCTCAGAAACTTCAAAATTCTAAGACGTAAAAAGCCGAGAAATAAACCCGGTCCAAAATCCAAATATCAACAGCCCGAATTCCTTGCCGTCCTCAAGCAAATTTGGATTACAGCCAATCTGCCTTGTTCAAAACGTCTTAAAGCCATCCTCCCCATCTGGCTCCCTGCCTACAACCAAGAATTCGGGACGCTGGCTTTTGAGATCCTTAAAAAACTCTCCAAGATCTCTCCGGCCTCCATCGACCGCGTCCTTCGCCCCATCAAACATCTCTACCGCGGTAAAGGCAGGTCCGCCACCAAACCAGGTCTCCTGCTTAAACATCACATCCCTATCAAAACCAATCAATGGGATGAAAAACGTCCCGGCTTCTTGGAAACCGATACCCTCATGCATTGTGGCAATTCTCTCGAAGGCCACTACGCCGTCTCTACAACCGCCGTCGATATTGCCACCGGCTGGATCGAACAACGCGCTACCTACGGCAAAGGACAACGGGACATCGCTCTCAAAATAAAAGAGATCGAAGCTTCACTGCCTTTCGCCATTCTCGGCTTCGATTGCGACAACGGCAACGAGCTTCTCAACCAAGCTCTCATGCGTTATTTCCTCAACCGAAAAATCCCTGTCCAATACACCCGCTCCCGGCCTTACCACTCCAACGACAACGCTCACGTCGAAGGCAAAAACTGGACTCATGTCCGCCAGTGGCTCGGCTACCGCCGTTTCGAAGATCCCTTGATCGTCGGCCTTCTAAACGACCTCTATAAAAACGAATGGCGGCTCTTTCACAACTTCTTCATGCCGTCCGTAAAACTTCAAGCCAAAGAACGTGTCGGCTCCAAGATTATCAAACGCCACGATTCTCCAAAAACTCCTTACCAGAGACTCCTTGCTTCAAAGTTTATTCCGCCTCACACCAAGCAATATCGGAATAACGGCAACACGAAAAACGGGAAACGCGGTCGAGCGCAATCGATTGCGCCGCCGGGTTCGCGAATTGTA
>JACPXK010000002.1 GCA_016196565.1 Candidatus Omnitrophota bacterium
CCGCCCCAGCGTATCAAATCATCAAGATGAGAAAAAAGATGCATGAGTTATCCTTTTTGTGTGATTAATTGTTTGTTTTTCAAATATTGATAAAGGGCGTCGGCAAATATTTTATGGGCCTTGGCATTGGGATGCCCGTCCGCCCGATAGATTTGATACTGCCGGGTTTTTTCTCTCGGAAGTAAGAAGCTCAAGTCCACAAAATAAATCCCGTGGGTTAAGGCAAGCTCTTCCAGATATCCTGTCAGATTTTCCGGCGTGGGCCAGGTTTGAAGATTGACTACAACGATTGGGATTTTATTTTCCCGGCTTATTCTTTCAAGTCTCGAAAACATTTCCTTCATATATCTCTTCGGTTTGGGGCCCGTGGCGGTATTTCGTGATTGCCTTTCAGCTTTTTTCGCATAGTCCGGACTTTTAATTCTGCCTTTTAAAATCCCCGTTATTTTCTCTACCGTATAAAGATAAGTGAAAGGCCGGGTGGTGCTGCGGGGTTTGTAGATTTCGCGGTAAAGTTTTTCCGGATAAGGGCGGTAATCATTTTCTGAACAAAATCCAATGAGTATCATGTCCGGCTTGTAGGCAAGGGCCCGCTCATTGATCACAGCCACATATTGCCGAAAGCTGTACATGGCCGCGGCAAAATTAATAAATTCGTATTTTTCTCCCGTGCTTTCCTGGTTCAGACGGGTTTCAAGAAGCGAATGAAAAGCTTTTTCGATTTCCACTCCGTCCGGCATGGTGAAAGAATCCCCCACGACGGCCACGCGGAAGGTGTTCGGGTCTTTGTCGATTGAATATTCCTGATCAAACAACCCTTGAGAATTGGTTTTAACTTTTACTTTTTTGAAATAAATATCCAAATTGGGTTTTAATTGCCAAACCCTTTCACCGGGGACGGGCTCGAGGAGTTTGGAATCTATCGGATGAATGCTGTTCATAATATGTGGCAGAAGGCTGCTAGGCCCAAATAAATAAACGCGATAGCTCATTTCGAAAAAGAAAAAAGAAAAGAGGGCTGAAAAAACAAGCGCAAGAATATTAAATTTTTTGCGCTGCCGTTCAGCGGCCGCCGTCTCCGGCGTTTGATTTTCTTGATGTATAGTCTGCATAAAAATGGCGGCCACCGCCATCTCACTGATGTGAGATGGCGGAGAGTACAGGATTTGAACCTGTGAGGGCGCTTTTCAACACCCCAACGGTTTAGCAAACCGTCGCCTTAGGCCACTCGGCCAACTCTCCGCGTAAAGTTTGTTCTTTTGTCTTGGCGCACTTTTTCCATTCGAAAAAGTGCGTTTGTTTCACTCGGCCTTTCGTCTCGTATAAACAACGGAGGGCGAGGGACTCGAACCCCCAAGCCCTTGCGGGCGGCGGTTTTCAAGACCGCTGCCATACCAGTTAGGCGAGCCCTCCCTAAATCAAGTCCGGCGGAGGCATATCGTACAATGGCATCCTTAAATCCGGAATAAGAATTTGTGGGCGCTGAATTCTCAGGACAAATAAGGTTTGAGGGCTTTAGGAAATTCCACGGTGCCGGCCGGTGTTTGAAAATTTTCCAGAAGACAAAGAACCGTACGCGCTAACGCCACACCTGAGCCGTTTAAAGTATGCACGAATTCCGTTTTACCACTCTCTTGCCGGCGGAATCGAATGTTGGCCCGCCGCGCCTGAAAATCTCCAAACACACTGCAGCTTGAAACCTCAAACCATTTTTGCGAAGCTGCACCCCAAACTTCAAGGTCATAACATTTTGCCGCAGCAAAACTCATGTCCCCGGACCCCAGCAAAACAACACGATAGGGCAGTTCCAGCGCTTGTAAAATATCTTCGGCATCTTTGACGAGCGCTTCGAGTTCTTCCAAGGATTTTTCGGGTTTGACAAATTTTACCAGTTCCACTTTATCGAATTGATGCACGCGCGAAAGTCCGCGCGTATCTTTACCGTACGATCCGGCCTCGCGGCGAAAACAAGGCGAATAGGCGGTGTAACGCACCGGAAGATTTTTTTCATCGAGAATATCATCGCGGTGAAGATTGGTCACCGGGACTTCCGCCGTAGGGACCAGAAAAAAATCATCGTCTTTTAATTTGTACATGTCTTCTTCCATTTTCGGAAGCTGTCCTGTTCCCGTCATGGACTGCCGGTTGACGAGCGCGGGCGGCCATATTTCCGTATAACCATGTTTGGACGTATGAAAATCGAGCATGAAATTAATCAAGGCCCGCTCGAGCTTCGCACCCATTCCCAGATAAACCGGAAAAGCAGAGCCTGTGATTTTGCTGCCCCAATCCATCGAAAGCCACCCCAAAGATGTCGCAAGCTCTAAGTGCTCTTTAGCCTTAAAGCTATGGGGTTTGGCTTCCCCCCAGCTCCTAACCACCTTATTGCCCAAATTCCCCTTAGCAACAGGCACCTCGTTATGGGGTATATTTGGGATAATGTATAGTACATTGTCTATATATAATGATAATTCTCCCACTTTGTCATCAATTTCTTTAATTTTTTGTTTTTTTATCTTAAGCTCGGAAATGATGGTGTCGGCAGGGCTGCCGGACTTTTTCAGGCGGGCGATTTCGTCGTTAGCTCGATTGCGCTTAGCTTTGAGGTCTTCAACTTCTTTTAGAAGTGTGCGTTTTTCGCGGTCCAGGCGGAGAAGTTCGTCCAAATCCACTTTAACATTTTTTGCGGCAAGTCCTGCACGGACAAGCTCCGGGTTTTCTCGAATCCATTTAAGGTCAAGCACGGCGTGTTAACTCCTCGGAACTTTTACTTGGATTTTTTTGGCGGCGTTTTTTCTTCGATTAAATCGAGCTGGCTGTCTTCTTCGCCCTCTTCTTTTTCCACCACGCGTGCGGCGGCGGCCACCTTATGTCCTTCTTTCAAACGAATCAGGCGGACTCCTTGAGCGTTGCGGCCGGAAGTGCGTATTTGATTCACGGGACACCTCACCACCATAGCGCCTGTGGTAACAATGACAAGTTCATCTTGTTCTTCAACCGCAAGAACATTGACGACTTTTCCGTTTTTAGGGGTAACCTTCACATTAATAATTCCCTTACCGCCGCGTGACTGAAGGCGATATTCTTTGAATCTAGTTTTCTTTCCGAAGCCAAGCTGGGTAATGCTAAGGAGCGTCGCGTCTTTATGAACAATTTCTGCGGCAATGACTTCATCTTTTTTGCCGAGATTAATTCCGCGCACACCCGAAGCCGTGCGTCCCATTTCGCGAACATTGGCTTCCGGGAATCGAATGGCTTTACCTTCATGCGTCGCGATAAACATTTCATCTTTGCCGGTGGTGATTTTGCAGCAAACCAGTTCGTCTTTGTCGCGAAGCGTGATGGCATTAATGCCGGTCGTGCGCGGACGCGAATAATGAATCAAATTGGTTTTTTTGATCACGCCGTTTTTAGTGACCATGACCACAAAGCGCTTATCGTCGAATTCTTTCACTTGAAGGAAACTTGAGATTGTTTCACCTTGTCCGAGTGAGAGAAAATTGACGATGGCTTTTCCTTTGGCTTGACGAGAGGCTTGGGGAATTTCATAGGCTTTTCTCCAATACACGCGTCCGAGATTGGTAAAAAAGAGAATGGAGTCATGGGTGGAGGCCAGAAACATATGCTCGATGAAATCATCGTCATCGCGCACGCCCGCTCCGGTAACACCCGTTCCGCCG
>JACPXK010000025.1 GCA_016196565.1 Candidatus Omnitrophota bacterium
AAATCACGCCCTTCCACAATCACTGATCTGCGTATTCTTTCGCGATAATGAACTCTCCGCCATTGTTCCCAATAATAATTCATACCGCTGCCGGCCCCGATGAACGCGTCTTCGGCCCAAGTTTCATACGCCGCAGAGCCAGCGTTGGTATAACCATCGCGCTCGGGTTCATAATGAGAGTCTGTGCCAAATTCCCAGCCTTCGGGAGGTGTATGGGCCACATATTTTTCAAAACGATTGTCGCCCCAAACCACACGATTCGAAATCACAGAAACGAGCCCCCAGCGACGGCCCAAATAAGTGCTGTAAAGCGTGACATTCCTGGGGGTAGTTCCGCTATCAATGCGCGTGCTTCCATCCCAGTCCACGTTATCCCAGGGAGCAGCCTGGTCAACTTCGAGGTCCCCGGTCAAGAAGTTGAAACGGCCAACCGTATTCAAAGGATAATCCATATCCACGGTGGGATGATAACGACTGCGCGGATCTAGGTCCGTGCGGTGTTGACGGCGTGTTGGGAAAAAGTAAGGAACGATATTGTCTTGAACGACCCACGGAGAACCGACCAAATCCATTTCGACAGTTCCGCTGTTTTCTATCCAATGAGACCATGTTCCAATGGAAGTTTTCTGGACCGGAACGCCTTCGGTTTCACGCAGTCTTTTTTGCATATATTCAAATTCGAATTCATTCTTAGCATCCGGATTTGTATTTGTATTGCGATCAAAAATCGAAATCTTTCTGTCGGGGTTTTCCGGATCAAAATAAGTGGGCAATTCATCATCATCCACGGCTTTCAGCACGGTCTCCAATTCCATGGACGGCTCAAATTCCTGCTCGCCGGGACGGTAATAACCGGTTTCGCTTTTCGTGGACTTTTGAATATTGTGGACCCGGGTATTTCCATCATTTGCATCCACAAAAATAATGCCCCGGAGCGCTTCTTGTAAATAAGCGGCTGTGGCCGGATCAGCCTCACCCGATTCCACTTCGGAGTTCAGCAATCGCATTAACCGTCTCGCCTGATAGCGTCTGTTGGCCCGGTTATCCATAGTAAAATTGCGATCCGCATCAGCATAGGCATGCTCAAGATAAACAAGGGCACTTGCCACCGTTGAAACAGAATGATTTTGAAGAGCCGTTTTTAATAAATTCTGTCCTTGCTCTAAAGAAATCCGGTTTTGTTTTTCTGAAAATTCCGCCGCTAGATTGAGGGCTTCTGGGCTCATCACCATAGTGGGAGTAAATGCAAGCACCACATGATCGGCCACGCGCATAATTTGCGCAATGCGCGCATGAGCGGTTGGGTTCGCAATTTGAAGTTGTGCTAAAAGCTGATTTACATGATCCCGGCGTACTTGCAAATCTTCGGCCTTCAACCCGTAATTAAATTCTTCCACACGGTGATTAAGATACAGTAAAGCTGCCGCAATACTTGTGAGAACACCATCGGCCGTTAAATCCGCTGCGTTGGGATGATTCGCAATCACATCCGTCAGTGTACGCGCCGGATCCGCGATAAGCTGCTGGGCAAGTCTTTTTTCTTCTTCGCGAATATCGATAAATTGCGTTTTGCTGAATGTTTTGACTTCATTCTTTTTGGTCTTTTTATTGAGATCGGGCTTGTGCTGAGGAATGATGACGTGATAAGCATAAACATGATCGAAATTCATTGCCGGATCAATGTAACTGGAATCGAACACACTATCGTTAACCACGCTTTTGCCGTCTTTGACAACAACTTTACTGCCGTCTTTGGCAATTACCTTCTGGTCTTGTAGTCCCGAGATGAGATAAGAATCTGCCAGCACAGTATCATTTAAAATTACTAATTGCGCCGCATCAATAGCGGTACCCGACGCACCCGCTTTTCCGCCTTTGACCACCCAATTTCCACCCACAAAATAACGCTGGCCCGTCATAAAGGCATTTTCGAATTCCGCTCCCGGGATCATTCTGGCCAATCCCATTTTCCCGCCGTTCGCCATCGTAATATCGTGGAACACTGATCCGGCATCAAAATGGACCCGCATTTTGAATTTGCTGATTTTGAGCGTTGATTCTAAATAGACGTAAAAAAGGCTTTCAAGGGTCTTGAGTTTATTAATGGGTTCTTCATTCTCCGGCCCTGCCGTAATTGAAAACCATAATTTTTTGAGATCATCCCGGACATAGGGCAGGGAGCGCAGAAAATTTTTCCATTGTTTAGTTTGTGTATTGAGATCTTTATTGCCGCGCTGAACATCTTTTTGACTGCTTGGCGCCGATCCCACGTCAATAAATCCAACCGGCCAGTCATAACCAAAATTCGCCATATTGCCGCGCCATTCTTTTTCGTGCGCACGCTCCTTTTCATCTCCTGGGTTAAGAGGTGTTCTTTCCAGTCCGCGGGCCCTTCGGGCACCATGCACGGCAGCCGCGATCAAAGACCACGCCAATAGAACCGGTTTACCCGTTTTGGAATCGACGCCGCGCTGTTCAAGCATTAGACGCTCGCTCTCCGCTTCCATAACGGGGAAATAATCAATTGCACGAGAATCAAAAATCATATTGTTGGCATTAATAAGATCTTTTCCATCTTCGGTAATACTCGGACGCAATTTACGCTCTATATCGCGCTCTTCGGGGCTGAGGCGTTTCCAATTGCGCAATTGACGTCCGACACGTTCCAATTCTGTTTTTTGACTCTCAGCTTTATAAGACCAGTCGCTGAAACCGGTCAGCTTAATTTCTGCTTCTACTGTACCAAATTCCGGCGTGCCTTTTCCCTTGGGTTTGCGCTCATCATCCTGGCGCAATCCCATGGTCGCTATATTTCCCGTTGCAATATGTTTCAAATAAGTAATAAAGCTGGCGTCGGACTTTGTATTGATTTGTGCGCCGCGCATTTCACCAAAGACGAATTGATAATGCCGCGCCAGATTTGCTCCATCCACAGGAGTCACTCCTCCTGCCATAAGCGGCGGACGATTCCTAAACAGATCCGGAGGAAGCTCCTCTACTCCTTCCGCTCCTTCACCACTTTTTGGCCGCGCGGCCAATTTCTCATGTTTTAATTCAGAGGTTTCTACCGGCCATTTACCGTGTAAATACCTCACGGTTTTCATCATGGCATCACCGTGGCCATAAAATTCGGCGTAGAGAATAATTGTATTGGTCCCGACTTGTTTGGCACGCTTTTGCGACTCCACAATACTGCCAAGATTATATTTACCTTCTTTTTCCAGAGCCTCGTCATTTTCAATCTGGTCGAGTTCCCTTTCGGTTTTTTGTCCGCCATTTCGCCGATTCTTCTGCATCTGCCTGCGCTTTAGCTGAATGCGCTCAAAAATATCCAGGAATGCTTCGTCTATTTCAGGATAAACATCGCTCGTCAAATTGATCGTGATTCCCAGATGAGCGGGATCGTTGAAAATAATCGCATCCATCAAAAGATTCAGCGCATCTTTCGTGCTGTTTTGTTTGGTACTGCGAATTTTTCTCACTAGTTCCGATAGCGCCGGATGCGTCATGATTTTTTCACCCAGTATTTTTTTGAGGTCTTTGGTATCCATCACCAAATTATCCAGGTCTAAAACGCTTGCGCCGTCTTCCTCATGAGGCTTGCTTTGACGGATAAGGTATTCCATCCAAATATCGTTATGCAGGATGTCTTCCCGTAAAAGGGCCTTGAGCTGCATGTCCCCGACGGCGAGAACATTGGGCGTCCCCGGTAAATTAAAAGATGCGTTGGACGCTAATCGGAGATTGGTTTCACCCTGCCGCACTGCGGCCATGGTTTTAGAAATAAATCCTTCCGGTGAAAAACGCGTGCCGTATCCTCCGGCGACGACAATCTGGGCATTGCCGAAGTCCCGATTAAAAAGAAGGCGCAATGATTCCCCGCCGGCATCGATAGAACTTAGCTGTTCTTCATTGGCAAAATCTTTTTTTCTATCGAGCTGGGCCCATTTGAAAGTTTTTCCATCGGCTGTCGTAAACAGGTAGTTCTCGCCAAAATTTTTGGCAAATTCCATGGCAAAGGCTTCAAGCGCCTGATAAGCCACATAACGGGCATGAACTTCGGACAAACGTTCATCAATTAAAATGTCTTCCCGGTTCATCAAACGCTCAAGCTTGATTCGGAAATCTCCTTGCTCGCCGGCTTTTTCACCCGGCCGGAGAGCGTCTTTGTCCCAAAGAATGGTCTTGGCCGTCGCCATTTGCCTGGTGAAAGGCTGGTGGTCCGTATCAATCGTATAGCCTAAAGCACGAAGGGAATGAATCACCTGCTGTTCGCGAATAATAAATTGCAGGAAGCGCGGGTCATTTAATCCGAAATCCGGATCGCGGAATTTATTATCCAGTTCTTCGAGAACGGATTTAAAAGGAGCCCCTTTAGGGCTTGCAATAACTGCCTCAAGAGTGCGGTTCCAATCGGGAAGAGGTCCGTCGTGCTCATCAATAAATCTTCGCATCACGTCCAAAGCGGGCAAATATTTTTGATCGCTGTTTAAAACTTCGTTGACACTTTCAAAGAAAATACTCATTACATTTTCGCGCCCGACATATTCGAAATATTTGTTAATAACATTGCGTGTACGGAGCTCAGCGTCGCGAATCAAACTGCCGATAAGCCCGCGTCTTTCATAATCTTCCATGATCAAAAAGGCATGCATATCTTCGATACGGGACATCAGGTAATGCATAATTTTTTGCTTTGCCCTGTTATATTTGTCCATCCCTAGTCTCGGTGAAGTCAATAGCGAAGCAGCAGCCGTACCAAATTGGAGATCTGAGGCTTTATCGCCTTGCCGCATTTCCGAGGCTGCCCGGGCTCGCTGTCCTTTAGCTGAATTAAATAAATCTTGATAAGTGGATTTGCGCAGTATGTTTTTCAAATTTGGATTGGCATTGAAAAAGTTCGCCACTTGATTCATCATGGCTGCGTCATTATCAGCATGCGAACGAAGCGGAATCTCCAACGGAATAATTCCTTCGCCGTCAGGATTTTTTTCTGTACGAGTTCTCTTTCTCAATTGATCGTTTAAGAAAAGCAATTTCATAATCTCGGGAACTTCAAGCTTGTAAGTCTCTGTTAATTGTTTCCAAACGTTTTCATGCCGGCGCAATGCGGTCAAAGCGGGGTCCCGTAAAATCCCCTTCAAATTGCGCGTATCATCGGCGTCCTCAATCGGAATAGAAGCTTCTTCCTGATAAAAAACAAACATTTCTTCCCGTATCGAGCCTTCGACCTGTGCATTGACCAGCTTGGAAAGCCGGCGAATTTCAAACAGAATATTGCGGGGAGCTCCGGGTCTGACAGCCTCCTCGGCCGCTTTTTTCAGCTCATCCAAATAACCCTGCGAATCACGCAGGCGCTCAAGAGCCACTTTCACGGTTTCTCTTACCCGAAGATGAGGATTTTCATTGTCATTCCCATGAAATGCTTCAGGATAACGGGTCAATCTTTGCCGCGCTTTTTCAGAAAGTTTTTTGAGCGTATCGATAAGACCGTTTTCTCCGACAAGAGACTTGATCTCGTCCGTTGTTGCTTTTTGAATTCCTTTGACTCCAACTTTTATAGCGGTTTGTCTTGTAAAAAAGTTTTCTTCTAACGAGTTTTGAATATTCTTCAACGCTTCCCGCCGGCCGCCGTCAAAAACCTGAAGCAGAAAATCATAATCCGGATTGGGGCGGTGATAATGTTCCATTAAAAGTTGATCGACGGGCGCTTCTTCACGATGTCTCTTACCCCTCATCTGAGACAAGACATATTCATAAAATTTAGCAGCGGTTATGGGTATGCCGCGGCTGGCCGTTGTCAGTGCGCCATCAAGATTAGTATTGGTTATGGTTTCAAAGGAAGTTTCGAAATAAGGATCAGCCCGCCTGAGAGCAGCCACAAATTCCGCAGCCTTCACGCCTTGATTAATAAGGTATTGAACAAATTCTTGGGCACTAATTTGATTGACTGGATCATTTGGCCGGTTAGTACGGACCGCCAAATGCTGAAGCTCTTCTCTAACACCCCAATGCAATTCTCGATCTAGAATTGTTAATACATCACCAGCCTTAGCATGATCTGAAATAGACATCCGGCTCAAAAAATTCTGTTTTCTATTTTGGTCAAGTAAATTAGCCAATGTTGTGCGAATTTCTTTTTTAAAGCCTTCAAAAGTTCCGGCCCATCCTCTGTCCGTTATTTCCTTACCTGTAACAATCCAGTAAAAATCGTCGAATCCATAAATATTGTGAAGTTCATTAATCAAATCGGCCGGGATTGGATCTTTACCTGCACCGCGCGCTTTTTGATTGATTCGTTCAAACGCTAGATCAAGTTCCGCCAGTCTTTGCTCCAGTTCCCTTTCACCCGTAAGCATTTCGTACACTTCCTCAAAGTCCTCATGACGGGAACGGCGGAGGGCATTAAATGATTCTTGGGCCACCATACGATTGGCCTGAACACGCTGCCCATGCTGTTCATCAAGGAAGGTGCGTCTCAGGCGCTTGAAAAAGCGGCTTGACGGCACAATCCCGCGCAGCCACTGCATCATGGGCGCAACACCCAGCGGCTGATAGACCAGGGTTTTGGCAATTCCCTGATCTGAAAAATTGTCGAAAGCCGGGAAGACCCGGTCCCGGTAAATGAAAAGATGCGCATTGGGGCTGCGGGTATGATGGAAACCGGTAATCACGGCATTGGTAAATCCCTTGACCATGAAAGCATTGGCGACAGGATGCATGAGAAGCTGGGTTGTTTCATAGACAGCTTGCCCTTTACCCACAATCAGATCAGAGCCGTCAAAAATTCTTTCCAGCCGGTTACTGTTCGTGAGGGCGTCAATTCCCTGCACGCGATAGCCATCAGGAATGACGCGGAAAAGCATGTCGTCGCGATCAAGCAATTCATTGACCGCACGCTGAGCACGAACAAGCGGCGTTTTAATTTTTTTCACAGCGCCTTCCTGCAATTTCTCAATCCATCGATTTTGCTGTACCACTTCCTTTTTCCGCAATGCGTCTAATTCTTCTAAATTAAGAGAGGACGACTTATCGGCTGCTTGGGCTTTTAACCATTCATTAATGAGTGCAGTTTTACGGCCAAACACATCGATGGCAGAGGCCGATTCGCCGTTCTCAGCATACCAAATTCCAAGCAAGGCTTTTTGTTCCGCGGCCCTCAGCGTTTTCCAGCTTTGTTTTTGCGTGTCAGAACCCTTTTCCCCAACATGTTCTCCAATTCCCCGTGAGAGCTCGAAAAGCTGCTGGCTAATACTATTAAATTCACGTCCGGCTTTGGATTCTTCAAAATCTTTTAATCCCTTCAATTCTTTTTCGCGCGCCTCGTAGAGGCTGATTTTCCCCAATGTCGAAGTCTCGTATTGCCGGCTATATTCTTCCCTGAGAAGCCAGAAAAGATGGGTGCGTTTTCCATCAGGCCCCCGATGATGCGTGGCGGTGTCTCTTTCCATGGAAAGCCCCTTATCAAAAAGAATAAATTCAACGTCTTCCTGCGTCGCATCATTAGTGGCAGGAATAGCTTTGGGCACAAAATTAACACGCACTCTGCCGTTCACATTCAAATTAAAAAGCCGGACAAATTGAATGACTTCCTGGACAAAAGCCAGGTCATAAACCACTTCTCCGGAATTATCCGGGAAAAAGGTAATGACTTTGTCCCCGGCCGCTTCCAAAATTTCCTGAATAAAAACCGTCCACATATCGGCCGCTAAGGTCGTGTTTTTGGCTTCCTCGAATTCCTGGCGTATAAACTTTTCAGCACCCGATTGAAGGGCCGCTTGGAGCCGGGGGTTATTGAAATCCACCACACCGCTTCCGACGACTTCCTTCAACCGCCGGTAAAGATGTTTCAAAGCCTCGCGTTTGACACGCTGAAATTCTGCAGAACCGAGTAATGCATCCACGAATTTTTTCCGGTCATCTTCGCTCAAATGGAGAAGGTCTTCTTTGCTGCGAAGCTCAGGCATGTCCTTTTCGTTATCAACTTTCTGCCCATTGACTACTTGAATCAGGATTTTGCCGTCCTTTGTACGCTTCAATAAAAGAGGGCTGTTTTCTCCTTCTCCCTGCTTCAATCCGTCCAAAACCTTCATGAATCCTTCCCGATTAATCATCACGCTAAAGTCTTTATAAAATTCCCAGTCTTTCAGTGATTCACGCCGATTGATGGACTTAATACCGAGAATGTTGGCCATTTGATTCAAAGTTCCCCAAGGGTTGAAAACACTGAACATCAATTCGCCGTAAAATTCGAGAATGGGGAAACCGCTTGCGACACCAAGGGGCTGATGATGCACGCGGACTTTTTCGAGAAGGCTTTTCGCAACAGCAAAATACTGAAAAAGATAAACACCGATCGCGATTAAGAAAATACCTCCTACGGCGGCCGCATTGAGGAAGCCGCTGTAAAAAATGATTCCCCCTGTGATAATCCCTGTAATAATCCATGTCCTTGCATAAGGAGAGAATGCAAAATGCGGCAGGGTGATCATGACAAAGAAAAATCCCGCAATCAATGCAAATGCGATGGACAAAGGGATCGTCAATCCAAGGGCAAAGGGAAACACTCCGAATGCGAGGCTAAGCACTGTCCCCACATAAACCGTTACGATAAGCGCGCCGATCAGCCGGCCTTTGTTCATGGGAGGGATAAATCTCCGCCATCCGTCATACACATTAACTTCGGATTCTCCCCACTCGTGAAACCATTTCGGAAGGCGCCAGAGAGCTGCTGTAAAATTATGCCCCAGCACAAGGACAATTGAAGCCAATAAAATCAAAGCGCCTTTTTGAACCATTGCTGCTGTAATTAACCTACCCAAAATTTCTAAGGGTTCTTTTATCATTACGAAGTTTAAAAAATCGGCAAGAAAATTCACCCACCAACCGGCTTTTGCTGAGCTCACGAGCAGGCCCATTTCAGCAAAGGGCCATAACACACCGCTAATCAGGAGCACACCACCGATCGAAAATAACGCTGCTCCAAGCCATCTTCGCCAATTCTTCCATAAATTTTTGGGTTCATTGATTTTGATTTCAGCGTCTTTAGTTTTGTAATTCGCATCAGCCATAATGACTTCTTCAATCAAACGTGCCGTAGCCAGGACCTGAGTATTCCCCCATTCATCGCGGGCTTGCCTGTCACCGCCTGGATAATATTCAGACTCATGTTCAATGAATGCAAAGCCAAGCGCATGAGCGACCGCCTCTTCAACTTCGCGGCGATAGGCATTCAAAACGGATTCCGCGCCCGTGTTCACATTGTAATTTAACCGGCCATTGGCAATAAGGTCGGCCACCGAATATCCCTGGCGTGTCCGGTTGCGGCCTTCTTCACGCAATTCATTGCTAACCACCTGATTACGCGCATAATCGGAATAAGGAATAAAATCGGTCAGAAGTCTTGAAAGCCCATGTTTGATATTGCCGGCAAAATAGGAGGCCAGCACGTGGCGATAGGGATTTTGATTGACGTCCTGTTCCCCAGGCCGGACTCCGGGCAGGATTTTATTTTCCATAACCAGCTTTGCATCCTCTTCTAATTTTTGAAGCGGCTGGAACAGTCCATTCTCGTCTCGAATCCCCGGAAATTTAGTAATGAATTTTCCATTCTTTTGAATTTTATCTTTGTAACGCTCGAAAAAGCCTATCGTTTCCAGAGAATGATAAACGGCATGCGCGGCCGTAAAAGCATCGTAATATCCTTCCGACAAAGTCCCTCTATTCTTTTCGGAATTGTCCCACCAGGCCGTATAAACAAAACCCGCCACATCAAAAATGCGTTCAAAAATCCGGTTATACAAATCCAAGGTTTTAAACTTCTTTAAATCTTTGGTCTCAGGTTTCTCTAAATCGATTTTACGCTCTTCTCGTAATCTCAAAAGAATCTCGCCTGCCAAAAGCCGTTCGCGGCCATTCAAATCGGGGTCATTTTCGTGACGATTTGACATGAGAATGGATAATGCCGTAGCAACCAAAGTTAAACGGCCGTGTCCGGTGAGATTTTTATAAGCCCTCAAGTCGTCAGTCAAATCTTTAATCTTTGTGTCTGGATCATCTGGGTCTAGATCCTCTGGCGAAACGCTGTTGAGCCAATCCGTGCTCTTGAGCCAGTCCATGACCATTTTAAAGGCTTCATCCGCCGCCCGTTGGCTCTGAAGCCCTTTTTCCGCTGTCTCATCTGTCTCATCAAAAACACTTTCAGGCCAAAGTTTCATCAGTCGTCTGACGAGAAGATTTTCAGCAGCTCTTCGTTTTCCAAAACCTTTGATGCCTTCATCCCGATCTTTTTGCGTTAATTCATAACCTTCTGCGATGACTGTCCCTTCGATTT
>JACPXK010000023.1 GCA_016196565.1 Candidatus Omnitrophota bacterium
CCTCAATTAAAGAAGCAGGAAAGCGGTTTCTATCGCAATCTTTTTGATCAAAATATTTACGACGAAGCTACCGCTTATTTGCATTTGGAAAAGGCTTATCGAAAAATTGCCGGCAAAAGATTGCGGGCCGGCGATGTCAATGAGTATGACGAAGTACCGGACTCTTCTTTTTTCACGAACCGTCATGCACGCCATGGGTTTTCGCAAGGAGATCTGGAAAAAGGTTATCAGGAATCGAGCGGACCGGACCTCTCCGGGGATTTGACCGTGACCAACAGCAGTTTTGACGATGTCCTTCCGACTTTTTCCGTGACCGATGCCAAAGGAGAAAAATACCTTTTAAAATTCGATTCCGCGGACAGCCCAGGGCTCGCGACTTCTAGCGAGGTCATCGCCAGCCGTTTCTATTACGCCATGGGCTACAATGTTCCACAAATCACCATTATTTATTTTGACCCTTCGAAACTAGTTCCGGCTGAAAACGCAGTGATGGTGGAAGATTCCGGTTTTAAGAAAAAATTGACGGCCGAAAAAATTCAAAATTATACCCTATTTCTTTCTGCTGAAAGTGACGGCCGGCTTCGGGCCTCGGCCACAAAAATTTTGGAAGGCGAAGACAAAGGAAATTTCTATTTCAAAGGGAAAAGAAAGCATGATCCTGAAGACAACGTAGAGCACAGCATGCGCCGCAGTCTGCGCGCCTTGAGGGTGTTTTCTTCCTGGCTTAACAATCATGATGTGCGTGAAGGCAATACCGCGGACCGTCTTGTGACAGAAAATGGCCGGACTGTTCTCAAGCATTATCTGGTCAATTTTAATTCTTCTCTGGGTTCGGCCGGAGAGGAAATCAAATCTCCCATGCTCACGCATGAACACTTAATTGATTACGGTGAAACGGCAAAGGCTTTCTTGGCGCTTGGATTGTGGGAAAAACCATGGCAAAAGCGCTGGCGGGAATCCGGAGAAAGAATTACCAATTCTCCCGCGGTGGGTTATTTTGATAATCGCTATTTTGATCCAGGCCGCTTCAAAGTCGGACTTCCTAATTATGCCTTCAAAGACCTGACGCATGCGGACGCTTTTTGGGCCGCTAAAATCATGATGTCTTTTTCAGACGACGACATTCGCGCCGCCGTGAAGGCCGGTGAGTTAAGCAATTCGGAAGATACCGATTATCTGGTCAAAACGTTGATTGAGCGCCGGGACATGATCGGGAAGTACTGGTTTAAAAGGTCCAATCCGCTGGATGAGTTTGATATTAAAGACAACAAATTGGTTTTTAAAGATTTGGCCGTTCAATACGGTTTTGCCTCTTCTGAAGGAACGGTTTATCGTGTGGCGGTTTATCCGAAAAGAAAATCAGCCGCCAGAATCGCCTCGCGCGAAATTCGAGAAACTTCGCTGGATCTAGAAAATTGGAGTACGGAAGGTGCTGTGCTTGTCCTTCGGACCCTTCGTTCGGGAAATTCGAAACCCACCCCCGCGGTTTTTGTCGAAATTAATTCCCAGGGTATCGCCGGCATCGTTCATCAAGATTAATGCTCGCTGAAACTGTTTCATTGAATAAACTGCCCAAAGCAATTCTCGAAATCATTACCAAGCAGGCCGAAAGTGAATATCCCCATGAATGCTGCGGGATGATTCTGGCCCGGGAAAATTCGCCGGAGGAGTTGGTCAAAGTCTATCCTTGCAGGAATGCGCAGAATGAATATCATGCCGAAAATCTGGAAAATTTCCCCCGGACAGCAAAAGAGGCGTATTTTATAGAGCCTTCAGAACTGCTTGCCATTCAAAAAGAAAATCGCAGGCAAGGGCTGATTGTCCGCGTGATTTATCACTCCCATATTGATACGGAAGCTTATTTTTCTAGAGAAGACAAAAAAATGGCGCTTCCAGACGGTGAACCGGCCTATCCCGGGGTGGATTATTTGGTGCTTTCTGTGATGGGTGGAAAAGTGAGCGGAATGAATTTCTTCCACTGGGATACGGTCAAAAAGGATTTTATTTCATGAAAAAAGAAATTTTAGAATGGCTTCGCTGCCCGGATTGCCGGAAATCCGATTGGAAGCTTGAAGTTTTGACCGAGAATGAGCGCGAAATCCGCGAAGGAAAATTAAAATGCGGATCTTGTCCAAAAACCCTTGAGATTAAAGGGGGTATTTTGGATGTTCTCGGGACTGAGCTGCCGGAAGAAGTCGCGCATGAAAAAGAACACGCCGAGGCTTTTGGCTATTTGGTGACGGCGGAAGGCGAAAAATGCCCCATTAATCGCGAAACGCTGGACCGATTCCGTGATCTTTTTATTTCCCTGCCGGCAGGGGACGGAAGTCATTTTTTTAAATCAGGCGGAAGTTTTGATAATCAGGCCGGCAATGCCGAACGGTTTTTTAAAACACTCGACCTTTTAAAGCTGAAAGGCGGAGACCGGGTCCTTGAAGTCGGTGCAAGTTTTGGATGGAGCGCCTGGCGTTTTGCCCAGCGCGGATGTTCCGTTGTGGCCCTGGATGTGACCAATTATTTGATGGCCGCGGACCTTTATTTCGAAGAGGACGGAAATTATTTCGAACGGGTCATGGCGGACATGAGTATACTGCCTTTTAAAGATGAAACTTTTGATATTATTTTTTCTCATTCCGTCATTCACCACTGCAAGGATTTAGGCAGGCTTTTTTCGGAATTCCGCCGCGTTCTCCGGCCGGGCGGCCGCGTCGTTGCTCTCCACGAATGTGCCTTTGGTATTCTGGAAGACAAATCGGGAAAGGCATTGCAAGAAGCCATTCATGAAGGGTTCAATGAAAATGCTTACACGGTCCCCGAATGGATGCAGGGTGCCCGCCGCGGGGGCTTCAAAAAAATCAAACTTCATTTTTTTTCCTTTATCGAAGATTATATTTACCGCAAAAAATTGCGCGGCGCCCCCGCCACCACCCCCAAAATGCGTCTGGCGGCCTGGATTCAGCGCAGCCCTTTTTTTCATGGTTTGATCAACTCCCTCAGCGTTATTCCCCGTATTTTTCTAAGGCCGAAAGCCTGGATGATCATCGCTTCCAAGTCGTCATTCTGAGGCTGGAAGCCGAAGAATCTAGATCCTTCGCTCGGCGTAGCAGCCCTTTAGGAC
>JACPXK010000024.1 GCA_016196565.1 Candidatus Omnitrophota bacterium
AATTCAAGCGCTTCGACGAGTTCCTCTTCCACAGTCGGCTCGGCAAAATATTCCGCCGCGCCACCGACCTGCATGGTCGTGTACTGTGAAAGCGAAACTTTACGCCGTAGCGAAACTTTTAAATCGGTTCGCAAACTCATCGGCAATCTCTCCAATGTCTCCGGCCCCCAGAAAGGCCACAATTCCCGTCAAATTCGGGCGGCTGGATAAATAATCGAGAATTTTCGTTTTAGGAATTACCCGGCATGAGGGATGCCCGGACCTTAAAACTTCATCGTAAATTAAATCACTGGTAATGCCTTCTTCGTTGGTCTCACCCGCACTGTAAATATCCGTCAAAATAATTTCATCCGCGTCTTCGAAGGCAAGTCCAAAGTCCCGGTAAAAATGCCGCGTTCTCGTGAACCGATGCGGTTGAAAAATGGCGGTAATCGGTTTTCCCATATTTCGCAAGGCCTTGATGGAAGCACGCACTTCGGTCGGATGATGGGCATAATCGTCAATCACGAGAAGTTCCGGAGACTGCCATTTGACTTCAAGCCGCCTGCGTGTTCCGCGAAAACGCTCCAACGCCTCGCTGACGGCTTCGATCTCGAGCCCAAGCTGCATCAAAATGGCGGTCGCTGCCAGAGCATTGGAAATATTATGAAGGCCCGGAACGGCAAGCCGCACGCGCTGAGTAAAAAAACCCATTTCCATCAAATCAAATTCAGAACCCATCCTATCGAGATGAATGTTTTGCGCGGAAAAATCGGCTTTTTCGGAAAAGCCAAAACTTATTTTGGGCTGTTCGCGCTGGCCCATCAAACGCGAAAGCACCGGATCATCGGCCGAGTAAGCGATTAATCCCGGATTGCGGGCATGTTCAAAAAAATCCTCGAAAGAATCTTCCAATTCTTTCAAATCTTTATAATGATCCACATGATCTTCTTCGAGATTGGTCACCACGGCATAACTCGGCGCGTAAAGCCGGTGCGACTTGTCACTTTCGTCCACCTCCGCCACCAAATACTTTGAATCTCCCAAAATCGTATTGCTGCCCAGATTGACCAAATCGCTGCCGACCAGGCAAGTCGGACTTTTTCCGAGTTCGGAAAGGACAAAGGAAATCATGGAAGAGGTCGTGGTTTTTCCGTGCGTTCCCGTCACCGCAATCGAAGTCGGCGCATGATTCATCAGGGAGGATAAAATTTCGGCACGGTGATAAATGCGCCGGCCGCTTTGACGCGCGGCCCTCAGTTCAAGATGTTCATGATCGATGGCCGTGGAATAAACAATCATATCGGCATCCGCAAAACCCACCGCATGCTGGCCGATTAATACCGGGATTCCGGCGCGGACAAGCTCGCGCGTTTGATGATTTTCTTTTTTATCCGATCCCCACACACGAAGTCCCAAATGACTCAACACGCGGGCCAAAGCGCTCATCCCCACGCCGCCGATACCGATAAAATAAGCGCTTTTGGAACTGCCGATGATATTTTCTGAAAAGATGTTCATAGCAATTTTTCCGCGAGTGCCGCTAGTTTTTCACCGGCTTCGGGAGCAGCGAGTTTTCGAATCGCTTCGGAAAATTTTTTCCGCATTTCAGTATTGTTTTTCAGGGTTTGAATTTGTTCACCGAGCCAAGCGGGATTTCGGGTCAATTCGTCCTGGGTTTTAAAAAGGATGGCTCCGCGGCCGCTAAAATAACGGGCGTTTTCTTCTTGATGGGCTCCGGCATAAGGATAAGGAATCACAATGGAAGGAATGGCAAACAAGGCGAGCTCAAACAATGTGTTGGCGCCGGCACGGGTAATGGCCAAATCAGCCTCGTCGTAAAGTTCATTCATTTTTTCAAAGAAAGGATAGGTCCGGTAATTGATTTTCATTTTTTGATATTCATCCGTTACCCATTCGTAATCGCCTGGTCCCGTTATATGTGTAACGGCAATTTCAGACTTTTCTCCAGCCGGAAAATGAGAAAAAGTTTGCAAAATAAGCTGATTGAGACTATGCGCGCCCTGGGACCCACCCACCACAAGGATTTTCATCGGTTTCGCAGCATCTTTTATGCCAATCGCTGTTTTGTCCGGGCCGGCCGGCCTCAATTCTTGACGCACCGGAAGCCCTGTGACTTCCCGCCGTTTAATGCTCCGGTCGGCTAAGGTGGCCTCAAAACTGACCGCCACGGCCCGGACCCACGGAACAAGCCAAAGAGTCGCTTTTCCCGGAACCTGGTTCTGTTCATGAATCAGGGTCGGAATTTTTCTTAAAGCGGCAAGCGCCATTCCCGGAAACGAAGCGTAACTTCCAAAACCAATGCAAAGATCGGGTTTTTGATTTGATAAATAATGATTGGAAATCACGAAAGCGCGGAATAATTGTAACAAAAACTCCAGGGTCCGCAAGGAAATTCCCCCCAAATAAGGAAAATTGGGAAGAAAATAAACATTATCGAAAATTTGAAACAGCGCCGTCGATGTCATGACCCCGGCTTTTTGGCTCGTAACCAGGATCAAACGGCTGGCCGGAACCCTTCGGCGCATGACTTGAGCAAAGGCAAGGGCAGGAAAAAGGTGTCCGCCGGACGGGCCGGCGAAAACCATGATTTTCATGAACGTCTTTCACCCGGCGAGCGGGTCATCGAGATCAAAATTCCCACGGCCAAAAGATTCATCGCCACGGAAGTCCCTCCGTAACTGATAAAAGGAAGCGGCAGTCCTTTCGTGGGCACCAACCCCGTGGAAACCAAGACATTGATTACAGCCTGAAGCACAATCAAAAGGGTGAGGGAATAAATCAAAAAACGTTCGAACAGATGGTCGGACTTTTCCGCCATTTGAATGCCGGTCACAAAAATGACAAGGTAAAGGATAAGGACGGCCGCCACGCCGATCAGGCCAAGTTCTTCGCCGATGACCGATAAGATGAAGTCGGTATGACCGGAGGGAAGATAAAAAAGTTTTTGAGTGCCCTGCCCCAGGCCGGTTCCTTGAATCCCCCCCAAACCAAAGGCTAGAAAAGACTGAATGATTTGAAAACCGCTGCCGGCAGGATCATCCCAGGGATTAAGGAATGCCGTGACACGGCTCATGCGGTAAGGAACGCGGATGACAAGAAAATAAAAAATCGGCAGAAAAACAAAGCTCGCGGCAAGGACATAACGGAGTTGAATGCCGGCAATAAAAAACATAATGGCGGTAATAATAAAAATAAAAGCAGAAGATCCCAAATCCGGCTGAAGAAGCGTAATGGCGCAAATCGCGCCGACAAGGGCGAAAGGGGGCATGAAAATCGCAAGGCCGCCGCGTTTGATAAATTTCATTTTGCGGGCCAGATAATCCGATAGATAAATACAAACCGCGATCTTGGCGAATTCCGCCGGCTGAAAATTAAAAAACCCCATTTTGATCCAGCGCTGGGCTCCTCCGGCGGAATGCCCGATCACCGGCACAAAAACCATCACCAGAAAAGCGATGGCCAGAAGAATAAAGGGCCGGGCCATCTGCTTCCAGAAATTTACCGGGGCATTGGCAGCGAGAAAAAGAAAAACCGTGCCGATAAGGACAAAAATCACCTGACGGATGAGAAAATACTGCGGATTATGATAGGTAAAATCGGCATAGACGGCACTGGCACTGTAATTCATGACAATGCCGAGACCGACCAAAAGATAAACGGCGATGAAAAGAATGCGGGCTTCTTTAGACATCGGATAAAAGGGCGGAATTTTTGGCGGCGAGTATTTCGTGAACCGTTTGTTTGAACAAATTGCCGCGTTCTTCGTAATTACGGAACATATCAAAACTGGCACAGGCCGGGGAAAGAAGAACGGTATCTCCCGGCGCCGCACTTTGACAAGCTTTTTGAACGGCAGCATGAAAATCATTCGTTTCCCACGAAGGACAAAGGCCGTCCCAAGCCCGGCGGAGAAGCGGTCTGGCTTCTCCAATCAGGATTGCGGTTTTGACTTTGCGTTTGATCAGTTCACTGACCATATCAAAATCATCCGATTTAGGATGGCCTCCTGCAATGAGAATGACTTTTGAGTCCGGAAATTTTTCCAGAGCCCATGCCAGCGAAGCAGGCGTTGTGCATTTCGAATCATTGATATAGGCCACATCGCTATGCATCAAAAATTTTTCAAGCCGGTGCTCCACCCCTTCAAAATTGTTCCAGACCTCATCCACGACACTACGCGGAATATTGAATAAATCCCCTATATGACGGATCACCGCATAATTAGGATTGATGCCCGGTTCATCAAAATAAACCGTCTTCGCCTGAAAAGAGTGTTCAGGAAAAAAATGTTTTTGATCCGAGCGGCGAAGGACCGCAAAATCGCCTGCTTTTTGATTTTGAAAAAGACAAAGCTTGGCTTCTACGTATTCGGTCATGTCCTGATGCCAATCCTGATGATTGGGGCTGAGATTAAGAAGAATGCCGGTTTGAGGACGGAAGGTCTGGCAATGCTGAAGCTGAAAAGAACTCAATTCCAAAACCACCACATCGTTTTTGTTCATTTTGGGAATCTCACCGATCCAGGGAGTTCCGATATTGCCGCAGCATAGGACGGACTTTCCGGTTTTTTGAAAAAGGCGGGCAAGAAGCGTGGTGACAGTTGTTTTTCCCGAAGTCCCGGTGACTCCAATAATAGAAGACGAAGGCGAGTACCAGCTGGCCGCTTCAATTTCACTCGTGATAGGAATGTTCCGCGCTTTGATTTGGCGATAAAGCGGGGTTTGCGGAGAAACTCCGGGAGAAATGAGAATCCAATCCGAATCCAGAATGCGCTCGGAAGAATGCCTCCCTGTTTCCGCGGCAACTCCCTTCCGGTCCAAAATCTGCGCGCGTTCCTTCACGGCTTCGCCCTCCGATTGATCCGAGGCGAAAACTTCGAACCCTTGAGCTTTCAAAAATAACGCGCTGGCAAAACCCGTTTTGCCAAGGCCCAGCACCGAAACTTTTTTGCCGTGTTGCATTTATCTTACCTTGAGGGTACTCAGTCCCACGACCGCAAGAATGAGGGCAATAATCCAAAGCCGTACCGTGACTTTGGATTCCGGCCATCCTTTGAGCTGCAGATGATGATGAAACGGCGACATGAGAAAAATTCTTTTCTTCCGTAGTTTGTAACTGACCACCTGCAAAATAACCGAAAGGGCTTCCCAAACAAAAACCCCGCCGACAATCAACAGGACCACCTCTTTTTTAGTCAGCACGGAGATAGTCCCGAGGGCCCCCCCGAGCGCCAAAGAACCGGTATCGCCCATCATGACTTCGGCCGGATAAGAATTAAACCATAAGAAACCGGCGCTTGCTCCCACCAAGGCAGAACAAAACACGGCGATTTCCCCTGCCTCCGGAACATAAGCAACACTTAGATAAGAAGAAAAATCCACACGGCCGACCAGATAAGAAATAATGGCAAAGGCAGCGGTCGAAAAAAGAGTGCAGCCGATCGCCAGGCCGTCCAGACCATCCGTTAAATTGAGGGCATTTGAGGAACCCACGAGCACGAGAATCACAAAGGGAATGAAAAGCACGCCCAAATAGACCGCCCCTTTTTTCATCAGAGGAATGTAAAGCCATTTATCGAAAGTAGGATCCATATAAAGGGAAAGGCCGATCGCAAGCCCCATCAAAAGCTGTCCCGCGAGTTTGGTCCAGGAAGTCAGCCCTTTGGAACTTTTGGAGCGAAGCTTAATCCAATCATCCAGAAACCCGACTCCCCCGAACCAAAGAACCACCAAAAGCAAAACCCAGACAAAACGATTGGTGAGATTTCCCCAAAGAATCATGGAAATCACCACACTGGCCACAATCAAAATACCGCCCATGGTCGGCACTTCATTTTTGTGGGCATAAAATCCGTGAATGGATTCGGCATATTCTCGCTTGTTATTGGCAGTCACTTTAATGGTTTTAAGCCAGCCAATGATGACCGGGCCAAGCCAGAGGCAGAGAATGAACGCGGTAATACTGGCTCCCGCGGAACGAAAGGTAATGTAACGGAAGAGGTTGAAAATAATAGAAATATCTTTGAGCGGGTATAAAAAATAAAGCATGGGGCTACTCGATATCTTTCAAAACGGTTTCGATTTTCATGCCGCGCGAGGCCTTAAGCAAAACACAATCGCCGGAGCTTAAAAAGGCGTTCAAATAATGCGCCGCTTCTTGGGCTGTTTCGAAATGCCGGGCCTGAGCGTTTTTTTTCTCCTGATGAATCATTTCAAGACTCATGGCGGTACGGGGGCCGTAGCCTACAATTTCATCAAAATCACAGCCGGCTATTTTGCGGCCAAGATCTTCATGGTATTTCTTTTCTTCACTTCCGAGTTCCAGCATGTCGGCAAAAACCAGAACTTTCCGTCCCGGGACCGAAAGGCTCTGAAAAGTCTCCAAAGCCTTTTCAAAGGAAGCGGGGCTGGCATTGTATCCGTCATAAATCACGGAAATTCCGTCGCGAATCGATTTTTTTTCGAACCGGCCGGCGGGAAGCGTGAAATCATCCCAAATCGGCGGGAAATCCCGCCAATTCATGCCCAGTTCCACTGCCATAGCAAGGGCCATTGCGGCATTCATCACAAGAAAAGAAGCAATGCCGGGAAAAGCAAAACGGTATTGGCCGTTGATTTCGAAATGAATAAAACCCTCGCGGCTTTCCATCCGCGTGATTTGAACATCGGCAAGCCGGGATTTCCCCACCCGGATTAATTTCAGATTTCTTTTTTTGGCCTTTTCATAAAGCATGGGATTATCGTCCGGAGTGACGGCGGGGGCTCCGGTAGGCAATTCATCGAAGAGTTCAAGTTTGGCCTCATGAATTTTTTCCAGGGAACCGAAACCTTCCAAATGCACCGGCGCGATTTGGGTGATGATGCCGGCCGTCGGTTTTAAAATTTTGGCCAGCATCCGGATTTCTCCCACGTGATTGGCCCCAAGCTCTGAAACAAGAACCCCGTCACCTTCTTCCAAGCGGAGCAAAGTCAGAGGAAGGCCCAAATGATTATTGAAATTTCCACGGCTGGCCAAAACCCGGTATTTTTTGGAGAGCAGATAATTTAAAAATTCTTTGCTGCTGGTTTTACCCACACTTCCCGTAATCCCGACCACCGGCAGTTTAAATTCCAAGCGGTACCAGGAGGCAAGCTCACGCAGGGCCATTTCGGGATTTTCCACCGGCAGTAGATTTTTATAAATTTTCGAATTTAAAAACCGGGGGCGTTCGGCTTGCCACACTTTTTGTTCGAGGATAGCACCCGAGGCCCCCTTTTGAAATGCCTGTTCCAAATAAGCATGGCCATCCTGATGCTCTCCCCGGAGCGCGACAAAAAGATTGCCGCCGGCAAGCGTGCGGCTGTCAATTGACGCGCCGGAACCTTTTAAAGCGGGATGAGGAATTTCAAGCGTGGTGCGGAGAACGCGGGCGGCTTCAAGAAAAGAAAACACGGGCTTTCTTTCTCAGGCAATCCTGAACCACAAGGCGGTCATCAAAGGGGATTTTTTTATCGCCGAGAATTTGATAATCCTCATGACCTTTTCCCAAAATAAAAAGGACATCACCGGGCTCGGCCATTTGAATGAGTTTTTCAATAGCTTCCCGGCGGTCGATCGTTTCGATCACCTGAGGCCCGGCAAATTTTGCCGGAGGAAGTCCTTTCTTGATGTCTTTCAAAATCATGGCGGGATCTTCCGAACGCGGATTGTCGGAAGTGAGCATCACCACATCCGACCAGCGGCAGGCCGCCTGAGTCATCAGAGGGCGTTTGGTCCGGTCACGGTCTCCCCCGCAGCCAAAAAGCGTCAGAATCCGGTGAGGATTTAATTTTTTGGCTTCACTCAAAACATTTTCAATGGCATCGGGTGTATGCGCATAATCCACAAACACCTGAAAATCTTCGCTGGTGGAAATTCTTTCGAGCCGTCCGGGGATTCCGGAAATTTCCTGCAGCGCTCCGCGAAAATCTTCGGGATCATAACCCAAGAGATCCAGTGCGCTTAAAACAGTAACTATATTAGCGACATTGTGACGCATGGGAAGCCTTACTTGAAAGGCAACTTCACGGCCTTTGAAGCGCATCTTGAAATGGCTTCCCTGAAATGACGGAATGATATCGGTAGCTTGATAATCCGCTCCGGATTCCAAACTAAAACTTTTTGCCTGCGGAAACTCTTCCAGCAAACGAAGGCCGTAGGAACAATCTTTGTTGATGAGCATTTGCCGCGGAGAAGGATTCTCCGAAAAGAAAAGCCGTTTGGCCTGAAAATAACTTTCCATATTTTTATGATAATCGAGATGGTCCTGAGTCAGCTGGGTAAAAACCGCGAGTTCAAACTGAAGATCATGCACGCGCCTTTGATGAAGCGCATGAGAGGAAACTTCCATCACGCAATAAGGAATATCTTCGCTTCGCATATCGGCCAGAAGCGGAATGAGGACTTCGGCACCGGGAGTAGTGTTCGGGGCCTCTAACTTCCGGTGAGGAAGCTGATACCATAAAGTCCCGAGATAGGCGGCCCGGCTTGTTTCACTCAAGAGACGGTGTAAAAGATAGGCCATGGTAGTTTTTCCATTGGTCCCCGTCACTCCCACGAGTTTTACTTTTTCGTGGGGATTTTGATAATAACGGTTTAAAAGTTCCGCTAAAACCGCCTGAGAATTTTTAACTCGGACGAGGGTAATATGGCGGGGAATGGGGAATTCCGGGAGTTTTTCGCAAACCAAAACTCCGGCACGGGCCATCACGGCTTGGCCTAAAAAATCATGCCCATCCATGCGTGAGCCGGGGCAGGCCACAAATACATCTCCCGACTCAATGGCCCGTGAATCCGAAGTGATTTTTTTGCAGGGCCGGTGGGCTTCCCAGTGGATTTTTTCTAAGACCGGGATTCCATGAAATAAAGTATCAAGCCTCACGCCGCAAGCTCCTTATCTCGTGTGCGTTCTGACATTAATGTTTCGGATTTTTTAATGCGGAACTGAAATTTCGGGCTCATGGCTTCAATCCCGTAAATTTCCCGCATTCCCTGCTTGGTGAGTCCGAGATCGGCATAAAAAAAGTCCAGGTCAATATCCTCGATTCCCTGCGAAACCGCCCAATCTCCCAATAGTTTTACCTTCAGGGCCTTGCCCTCCACCCGGATCCGTAAACGGGAAAACGGGAGGAAGGAAGAAAGACGGTAATGAACGTTCAGATTGCCGGATACAAGCTCCACTTTGCCGTTCCACACAAAATGAGCACTGCGGACTTGAAAGCCGGGTATCACCAAAAAAGGTATGAAATTTCCTTCAATACGGACTTTCATATTTTGCTGAATTTTGTGATAAATCAAAACCCCGGAAAAAACAGGGAGTATCACGAGCAAAAATACTCCCAGCGCAAAATAAAAAACTTTCATTTCGTGGATTTAAGTTTTCTTTGATAATCCGATTGAGTACGTGTCAGGCCCCGGCGCGAGGACATCTCATCAAGCTCTTGATTCAAGCGCGCAATTTCCTGGTTCAAGGCTTGAATGGTCGCGGCTTGCTGCTGATTCACTCTTTCCAGCTCCTTGTCTTTGGCACAACCCGTCAAACAAATCATTAACGCAAAAAGCACGACAATTATTTTTGGAATATTCATGTTTTATCCTTTGGTGAGTTTTTCTGTTTCTTTTTGGGTGATTTTTATTTTTTCGTAAATATCCTTACGGCGTACCACTTTCAAAAAACACTCGACAACATGAGGATCAAATTGACTGCCGCGATTGGTTTCAATTTCCCGAATGGCTTCTTCAATGGTTTTTTGTTCTCGGTAAGTGCGTTTTGAAATCATGGCGATGAACGAATCTACCACAGAAACAATACGGGCGCCAATCGGGATCTCTTCGGCGCGCAGTCCCTGCGGATATCCCTTGCCGTCGTAGCGTTCATGATGATGCAAAATGATGGGAATCACGGGCTGCAGCGACGAGATCGAACGAAGAAGGCTTGCCCCGCGCATGGGAATGCGTTTGATGAGCTCAAATTCTTTTTTGGTCAGCTTGCCTTTTTTACGCCAAATCTTTTCCGGGAAAGCAAGTTCTCCGGTTTTAAGCAACATAATGGCATGCTGCAAATGCGTAATTTCCCTGCCGGAAAGTTCCAGCGCCTTTCCCACCTCGATCACAATTTCTCCAAAGATAGGAAGATGGCGGCGGTCCCCCCCGAAATTGAGTTCCAAAAGTTCATTGATGGTCTTGATGCTTCCGATCGTAAGCTGCTGGGTTTCCTCAAAAAGCTGGGCATTCTTAATGGCCACCACCGCCTGCTCGGAAAGGGATTTCAAAATTTCCAAATCGATTTTGGTGAAGGGCTGGCCGTCGATTTTATCCCATAGAATAATCACGCCAACAATGTGATCTTCAATGAATGGAACGGCAATGGACCGGCGGTCAAGGTGAAAGTCGCCGGTTTCGGCCATGCGTCCTTCCAGCCCGCGACCGATGCGGATACGATTGGTGTGAACAAAGCGTTTGCTTTCTCCGAAGGAAAAATAAGGGAGAAGATACTGCTGCTCGGAATCCACCAATAAAATCGAACACCCTTTTGCCTTCAACACCTGGGCGCTCAAACGTCCGATACGGGGCAGGAGTTCGTTCAAACGCAGGGAAGAACTGATGACCCGGTGCACCGAATGCATGGTTGAAAGCGCCAAGGCGCGCGGATGCACGGTTTCATAAAAATTGTTCAACTCAAAATTTTTATAGGCAAGATCGACCTGGCTGGCGATGAAATAATCAAAAGGCTCGAGAAAGGTTTCTATTTTCTTTTCGGATTCTTTTAACTCGTCGAGAATCAAAAAACCCTTGAGTTTCCCAAGATGCCGGAAAGAAAAAATAGCCCCGTTTTTCCCGAAGCTGCACCGGTAAAACATAGGAGTTTTTTGGAGGGCATCTTCATTTTGCGAAAGCTGTTCCATATATTTATGAAGGAAGGCCTCGCAACTGGCTTGATTGGAAAGCGAGGTCCCGTAAAAGGAACAAGCGCCTTTGCGGTCCAAGCGGATCAGCCGGTTACCGTCATCTTCAATAAGAAAAAGCCATCCCAGAGGCCGCCCGAAAAGACGGCTGAAAGATTTATAACCTTCCTGCCATTGGGGATTGGGCAGTAAAAATTTTTCGACGACGGAAAGTTTATATTTTTCTTTCATGGCCAAATTTCATCAAACACGTTCGTAGGGTTCAAAAAATCGTTTGTACTCATCCAAGGCGAACCGGTCGGTCATTCCCGAAACATAATCACAGATGGCACGGTGAATCCCCTCTTCTTTACTACGCTTCATGACTTCCGGCGGAAGCTGACTCGGTTTTTCAAGATAAGCCTTAAAAATCGCTTTAAGAAAGCGCTGGGCCTTCTCGGTCATTCGCTCGACCCGGTAATGATGATAGAGATTTTGATGCAAAAAGGCCTTTAACTCCCGGACATAAGCAGCTGTTTCCTTCGAAAATCCCACCAACGGTTTTTCCAAACTTTGCAGGTCTTTGACGCTTCGGATATTATTTTTTTCGATCTGTCCCAGCGTATGATCGATAAGATCGAGCACGAGCCGGTTCATGATCAAACGGATGGCCAGGCGTTTGCGCTGCACCGGTCCGATTTTGGGATATTTTTTCCGGATGTATTTTGCCGCATCGTGCCACAAACGGAGCTTTTCAATCTGTTCTTCGCTTAAAAGCTCGGCGCGCAGGCCGTCATCGAGATCATGATTATTATAAGCAATTTCATCCGCCATGTCCGCCACCCCGGCTTCCAGCGTATAAAAATGAGAACGGCGTTCTTTAAATCTCTCGGGATGTTTTTTGATCCCTTCCCGGGTTTCAAAGGTCAAATTGAGTCCTTTGAATTCACAGTAGCTTTCCTCAAGTTTTTCCACAATACGCAAGGATTGAACATTATGCTCAAAACCTCCGTGATCCTTCATCAGTTCCGCAAGCGCCCATTCGCCCGCGTGTCCGAAAGGACCGTGGCCAAGATCGTGCGCCAGACTCACCGTCTCCGCCAAATCTTCATTTAAACGAAGGCTGCGGGAAATGGTACGGGCAATTTGACAAGTTTCGAGGGTATGAGTGAGCCGGGTACGGTAATGATCGCCTTCATGATTGACGAAGACTTGGGTTTTATATTCGAGGCGGCGAAAGGCGGTGGAATAAACGATGCGGTCCCGGTCACGCTGGAAAGCGGTTCTTAGATCATGCTCTTTTTCGGGGTATTCGCGGCCGCGGGACTCAGCACTTTTAGCGGCGTAAGGAGCGAGACAGATATCCTCTTGTTTTTGATAAGCAAGCCGTGTGACTTTGACTCCTTGTTCAGCGCTCATGCAAAGCTTTTTGGGAAGATTTTTTTGGTCCTAGTTTTTTCACCAGCGTTTCATAAATAGAGTTCAGGGATTCGGAAATCACTTTGGTTCCGCCGATCACCGGCATAAAATTCGCGTCCCCCACCCAACGGGGCACAATATGAAGATGCAAATGATGCGGTACACCGGCCCCGCCGACTTTTCCCATATTGATGCCGACATTAAAACCATG